>JADHLZ010000008.1 GCA_016780345.1 Flavobacteriaceae bacterium
AGATAAATCCAGTAAAATTTACATTAATGGAGAAAAATTTAATAAAGAAAAAGAATATTATGTTTTAACCTCTAATTTTCTTCAGGAAGGAGGTGATAACATGACTTTTTTTTCAGACCCGATCGAACTCCATTCTCTTGAACTTAATCTTAGAGACGTTTTGATTAAACACATAAAAAATAAAAAAATAATAGTAAGTAAACTTGATAATAGAATAGAAAGAATCCAATGAAAAGAAGACATTTTTTAAAGCATATAAAATCTTCATCTATTTATGGATTGACTTTTCCATTGATAAATCTAAATGAAGAACTAAGTATAGGATTAAAAAAAATCACTATTCTTCATACAAATGATGTTCATAGTCATATTGACCCTTTTCCATTAAATGATCCAATTAATCCAGGTAGCGGTGGAGTTATTTCAAGAGCAAATCTTATTAATTTTTTTAAAAAAGAAAATCCAAATACTTTAGTTTTTGATGCAGGAGATATATTTCAAGGTACTCCATACTTTAATTTTTTTGGTGGTGAAATTGAATTAAAATTGATGAATAAAATGAGTTACAATGCTTCAACATTGGGAAATCATGAATTTGATAATGGTATCGATAAGCTTTCAAAAGTTTTAAAATTAGCTGAGTTTTCTTTTTTGAACTGTAACTATAATTTAAAAAACACTCCACTAGAAAACCAAATAAAAAAATATGAAATTTTTAAAGTTGATGGAATTAAAATTGGAGTATTTGGTCTAGGAATTAATCTTGAAGGTCTTGTAGAAAAAAAATTATATAATGGGATTGATTATTTTGATCCTATTGAAATTTCAAAGGATATCTCTAATGAATTAAAAAATGATCACAATTGTGATTTAATTATATGTCTATCACATCTTGGATATTCATATTCAAAAGATAAAAACATTATGTGTGATCTAATTTTAGCAGAAAAAACAAAAAATATTGATTTAATTATTGGAGGTCACACTCACACTTTTATGAAAAAACCTGTTGTTGTTAAGAATTTAGAAAATAAAGATGTTTTAATTAATCAAGTAGGATGTTTCGGAATTAACTTAGGTAAAATTGATTTTTATTTCTCAACCAAAAAGAAAATTGAAAAAGAAAATTCTGAAATAATTTATATTTAAATTTTAATCATATGATTGAAATCAGTTTCAGAGATAATTTTAGTGCCAAGGTCTTCAGCTTTTTTTAACTTGCTTGGACCCATTTTATTACCTGCTAAAAGAAAATTAGTATTTGAAGTTATAGTGCTTGAGTTTTTACCCCCATATAATTCAATCAATGACTTTAACTCGTCTCTTGAATAACTATTAAAAACACCTGAAACTACAAAAGTTTTTCCATCAAAAATATTTTTTACTTTATCTACTTTTTGTGTATTAAATTGTAAACCTACAGATTTTAATCTATCAATGATTTTAATATTGTTGTTATCATTAAAAAATTTAACTACACTTTCTGCAATCCTCTCTCCGATCTCATCAACTTTAATCAATTCTTCATAAGACTTTGAAATTAAATTATCTATTGATTTAAAATTTTGGGCTAGATTTTTTGAAACAGTTTGACCAACATGTCTTATTCCTAAAGCAAACAAAACTCTTTCGAATGGAATTCTTTTAGATTTATCCAGTCCAATAAAAATATTATCTACAGATTTTTCTGCCATTCTATCAAGTTTAATCAAATCTTCTTTATTCAAAAAATACAAATCAGAATAATTTGAAATCAAATTATTTTCAAACATTAGTTCAATAGTTTCATTACCAATACCATTAATATCCATAGCTTTTCTAGAAATAAAATGTTGAATTCTGCCAGTAACTTGTGGTCTACAAGAATAATAATTCAAGCAAAAATGTTGAGCTTCAGAATTGTTTTTATTTAAAACCGAATTACAAGATGGACAATTTTTAATAAAGTCAATTTTTTTTGAAAAAAATCCTCTTTTAGAATTTTCAATTTTTACAATTTTTGGAATTATTTCTCCACCTTTTTCAATATAGACCATGTCATTTAAATGAAGATTTAATTTTTCAATTTGATCTTGATTGTGTAAAGAAGCTCTTTTTACAATGGTTCCGCCTAGTAAAACTGGATCCAAATTTGCCACAGGTGTTATAGCTCCGGTTCTTCCAACTTGATATGAAACGGATCTTAAAACTGTGGAAACTTGATCAGTTTTGTATTTATAGGCTATAGCCCACCTTGGGTATTTTGAAGTAAAACCTAAAATATTTTGTAATTGTATTTGATTTACTTTAATAACAATTCCATCAATTTCAAAATCTAGTTCGTTTTTTTTATTATACCAAAAGTTTATGTAATCAAAAACTTCATTAATATTTTTACATAATTTAGATGAATTAGAAACTTTAAAACCCCAGGATTTAGCATAATTTAAATTTTCAAATTGAGTTTTTGAATTATTATCTTCAGAAACAATTTTATATAAAAAACATTGTAATGGTCTTTTTGCTACTTCACTACTATCTTGAAGTTTAAGAGTTCCTGATGCAGTATTTCTTGGATTCATATAAGCTTCCAAATTGTTGTTTAACCTTTCCTCATTCATTTTTTTAAAATCTTTTAAACCAATGAATATTTCACCTCTTATTTGAAATTTTTTAGGATAATTTCCTTTTAATTTAAGTGGAATTGTTTTGATTGTTTTTACATTATCAGAAACATCATCACCCTGAACTCCGTCACCTCTGGTTACAGCCCTTAAAAACATCCCATTCTCATATGTAATATTTATTGATACTCCATCGAATTTTAATTCGCACATATAATCAATATTATTTTTTGGGATTTTTTTTAGTATTCTTTCATTAAAATCATTCAAATCATCTTCCGAATAAGAATTATCTAATGAAAACATTGGGTAATCGTGTTTTACAGTTTTAAAGGTTTTAGAAATAGCTCCTCCTACTCTTTGAGTAGGTGAATTAGGATCATAAAAAATTGGATTTGCACTTTCTAACTCGATTAAATTTTTCATAAGCTCATCAAACTCATAATCACTAATAATAGGAGAATCTTCTACATAGTATAAATGTGTATGCTTATGTATTTGATTTCTTAAATTGATTATCTCTTGCTGAATATTCATTTCTTAACAGCCTTTATCATTCTGTTTTTTTGTCTAAAATCTTTTCTAAGTTTAATATCGTGAAATTCATTATTATATAAAAGTTCTTTAACATCTTTTGATAAATTTTCATTTATTTCAAGATATATAATTCCCTTAGATTTTAAATGACGCTCACTAAATTTTAAAATTTTTTTATAATAAAACAAGGGTTCATTTTGAGGAACAAACAAAGCAATATGAGGTTCAAAATTTAAAACTTTTTTTGACATATTTTGTTTATCTATATGAGTTACATATGGTGGATTTGACACTATAATATCAAATTTGTTGTCATAAAATATATCATTTCTAATATCTTTCAATTTAAAAGTAATTTTTGTTTTATGTTTTTTACTATTTCGTTTTGCTACAGAAATTGCCTCTTTACACACATCCCAAGCTTCAAAGAAACAATCTTCTAAAGATTTTGATAAAGAAATAGCAATACATCCTGAACCTGTTCCAATGTCTAATATTTTTTTATTTTTAGGGTTATCTTCCAAAATCCAATTCACTAATTCTTCAGTTTCAGGTCTTGGAATTAATACATTTGAGTTTACACAAAAATTTATGCCCTTAAACTCAGTTGAGCCAATAATATACTGAATAGGTGTTTCTTTTTTTAATAATTCTATAGCATTTTGAAGGTCTTCTTTTTCCTGAATTTTTAATTTATAATTTTGATTTAGTATATAGCTTATTTTATCAATTTTACAATAATGTTCAATCAACCAAAAAAACAATTCATTCAATTCATTTTGATCAATTTGAGATTCTAAATTTTCTACAAAAATGTTTTTGAAATCTAAAACAGTCATTATAAATCTTTTAACATCCATACTGGACATGAGGAATGTCCGGTATTTCCAATCGGATTTTTGATATATTTAAAACCTTTTTTTAAATACAGAATCTGAGCAGCTTTCATATTAAACATTGTTTCAATATAACACTGTTTAAAACCAAATAACTTAGCTTTTTTTAAACACAAATCAATTAATTCTTCTCCTAATCCTTTTCCTCTGGCATCATTTAAAAAATACATTTTTTGAAGTTCACAAATAGATTTATCACAATCTCTTAACTTTGAAATTCCTGCACCCCCAAAAATCATATTTTCTTTTTCTATAACATAATAAATAGACCTAGGCTTATTATAAGTTTGAAATATTTCTTTGAGCTCAGGATCAGCCAATGCAGTACCTTGTTCTGGAACATTAAATTCTCTCATGACTTTGGATAAAACAACTTCAATTAATTTATTATCAATTTCTTTAACTTTTCGAATAATAAAACCATGTTTCACTTTCATATTTTAAAGCTATTTTTGTAGAGTGAATATACATCATTAATAGATAAACTTTACAAACTATGAACGAATTAGAAATACACGAAATGTTTATGCAAAGATGTATTGAAATTGCAAAAAAAAATTCAAATGACTATTACCCAAACCCTTCAGTTGGTGCTTTAATAGTAAAAAACAATAAAATTATTTCTGAAAGTTTTACAAGTTACTATGGTGGTAATCACGCTGAAGTCAATGCAATTAGTTCTGTGAAAAATAAAAATGATCTTATTAATTCTACAATATATGTAACATTAGAACCTTGCTCTCATTATGGAAAAACTCCACCCTGTTCTAAACTTATTATTGAAAGTGGTATTAAAAAAGCCGTAATTGGATGCGTTGACAATAGCTCAAAAGTAAATGGTCAGGGAATTATGATGCTAAAAAATAACGGTGTTGATGTTATCTCAAATATTCTTGAGGAAGATTGCAAAAAACTTCATAGAAATTTTTTGCATTTTAATAACCACAAAAGGCCCTACATAATATTAAAATGGGCAAAATCAAAAGATCAATTTATTGCTCCAAATAATAAAAAGAAAAACAAATCATTCAATATTACTAGTCTAGAAAGCAGACAATTAGTGCACAAGTGGAGATCTGAGGAGCATGCAATTTTAATTGGTTATCAAACAGTAATAGATGATAATCCAAAATTAACAACAAGACACCTAAGTGGAAGAAATGCCGTAAGAATAATTTTAGATGAGAAAAAATCTTTAAAAACATCTTTTAATGTTTTTAATAATGAATCTGAAACAATAGTAATTGATAATTATTTAAATCAGTCTTCATTTAATATTTGTAAAAAATTATTTGAATTAAATATTCAATCGGTAATTGTTGAAGGTGGAAAAAAAACACTTGAATTGTTCATTAATAATGATTGTTGGGATGAAGCTAGAATATTTGAAAGTCAAGATTTGTTAAAAGATGGTACTGAGTCACCTAGGATTAACGGAATACTTAAAATTGAAAAAAATATTGGAAAGGATAAATTAAAAATATTTACAAAAAGTTAATTTTTTTTAATATAAAATCAGGACAACGAATGGGTTTATTATTTTCAGCATTTAAAAAAATTAATTTTGTATACCCTGTACTTAAAAGTTCTTTATCTCTATGGATTAAATAATCAAATTCAATCATATATGATGGTTCTTCTCTTAAAGTTGTAGTTAAAATAATATTGTCATCAAATTTAGCATGTTTTCTAAATTTTATTTGTAAATCAATAACTGGATTAATTATACCTATTTCTTCCATTTCTCTGTAAGAAACACCTATTTTTTTTAACCAAGCTATTCGGCCCATTTCAAAAAATTTAACATAATTACCATGATAAACAAATGACATTTGATCGGTCTCAGAATATCTAATTAATATTTGAATTTTGTCTACCACAAAAAGGAAAATGAATAACAATTTTAATATGCACAAAAAAAAATTAATATTCAATAGCAAAATCATTTTTTTTTAATAAAAATTTGCACATATTTGTTTAATAATAATTATCATTTGGATTTAACAATTCATGTGATTTTTCAACAACTAAAAAAAGGGAATTTTTAAAATGGCTACAGCTGAATCTGTTTGGAATAATTGTCTAAATTTTATAAAAGATAACATACAGATTCAAGCATACAATACTTGGTTTGAACCGATTAAGCCCTTAAAATTCGAAAACAATGTACTTAGTGTTCAAGTTCCCAGTAAGTTTTTTTATGAATGGCTTGAAGAACATTACGTCAAATTATTAAAATTAGCCTTGAATAAAGAACTTGGTGAAAATGCAAGATTAGTTTATATAATTAAGATGGAAAATACATTCGGCAACCTTAATCCATTTACTGAAAAAATTCCTAGTCAATACAAAACTGATCTATCATCTCAGCAAGTTGATTTTTCATTTAGTCAAATACAAACTGAATTAAAAAATCCATTTGTTATTCCTGGTATTAAAAATTTAAAAATAGAATCTCAATTAAATCCAAATTACACATTTGAAAATTTTCTTGAAGGTGACGCCAATAGGCTTGCCAGGTCTGCTGGTTTAGCAGTTTCCAATAAACCCGGTGGAACGTCATTTAATCCTTTATTAATATTTGGAGGAGTTGGTTTAGGTAAAACACACCTTGCTCATGCAATTGGTGTCAATGTAAAAGAAAAATTTCCTGAAAAAACTGTTTTATATATTTCGGCTGAAAAATTCACTCAACAATACATAGAATCTGTAAAAAAAAATAATAGAAATGACTTTATTCATTTTTACCAAATTATAGATGTTTTGATTATTGATGATGTTCAATTTTTTTCTGGAAAAACCGGAACTCAAGATGTTTTTTTCCATATTTTTAATCATTTACACCAAAATGGAAAACAAGTTATTTTAACATCAGATAAAGCTCCAGTTGATATGCAAGACATTGAACAAAGGTTGTTATCTAGATTTAAATGGGGATTATCTGCTGAATTGCAAAGACCAGATTATGAGACTAGAGTTTCAATTCTTAAGAATAAACTTTATAGGGATGGTTTAGAAATTTCTGAAGAAGTTATTGACTATGTAGCTAAAAATGTAAAAGTAAACATAAGAGAATTGGAAGGTGCTGTTATTTCTTTGATTGCCCAATCATCATTTAATAAAAAGGAAATCACTATTGAATTAGCTAAAAATGTTGTAGAAAAGTTTGTAAAAAACACCAAAAGAGAAGTATCTATTGATTACATACAAAAAATCGTCTCAGATTATTTCCAAATGGATGTTTCAACTTTACAATCTAAAACAAGAAAGAGACATATTGTTCAAGCAAGACAACTAGCTATGTTTTTTGCAAAAAAATTCACTAAAGCTTCTCTCGCAAGTATAGGATCTCAAATTGGACACAGAGATCATGCAACTGTTCTTCATGCCTGTAAAACTGTAGACAATCTTTCATTTACAGATAAACAATTTAGAAAATATGTTGAAGATTTGTCAAAAAAATTTACAGTTTAGATATAATTTAAAATGAATTATGGAAAACTTTATTTGGTTCCAAATCATCTAGGGGAATTCAATAATGATATAATAACAAATTCAATAATCAACATTATTAAAAATATAGATTACTATATTTTCGAAAATGAAAAACCAGGTAGAGCATATATTAAAAATATATTTCCTAGTAAAGATCAATCCAAATTAGAAATTTATTTAATTAATAAAAAAACTAATCTTAATGAGATAGATTCTTTTTTAAATCCTTGTAAAATGGGACTTAATATGGCTCTAATTTCTGATGCTGGTTGTCCTGGAATTGCAGATCCTGGTTCTGAAATTATTTATAATGCTCACAAAAACGGAATTAAAGTTATTCCACTAGTTGGTCCTTCTTCTATATTTTTAGCATTAATGAGCTCGGGGATGAATGGACAAAATTTTAAGTTTAATGGATATTTACCCATAGAGAAAAACGAAAGAAAAAAAACCATTAAATTTCTTGAAAAAAAATCAATTTTAACCACCCAAATTTTTATGGAGACTCCTTACAGGAATAACAAATTATTTAATGAACTAATAAATGAACTTTTTCCAGAAACAAAACTTTGTATTGCTTGTGATATTAGTTTAAAATCTGAGTCAATTAAAACAATGAAAATTAAAGAGTGGAAAAACAAAAAAATTGATTTAAATAGGAAACCTTCTATATTCTTGATTCAGTCAGAATAACATTACTTTAGGGTTTTTAACAGCTTTTATCATTGATAGATCGTATCCTTTAAAATATTCCATGTACTTAGAAATTGATGTACCAAAAGCGTCCTTTGGGTTATATTTTCCTCCAGATCTAAGATATTTTTTAACATTTCCCGGACCAGCTAAATGGGCTGCAGCTATAATACCTGATTCTGTTATATTAGTGTTATAAATATCACTACCAACAAACCATTTGATATCTTTTCTTAAAATCCATTTATTTCTTTGAACATTAATTAAAAAAACTCTTTCTTGAAGTTCAGCATTATTAATGAATTTTTGAGAATTTTTAATTTTATACATTTTCAATGTATTTATATTAAACTGATATTTACCAATAAATCCAAATTTGTTTATTTTTTTATAATCAGATGTTGACTCCTTGTAACCAAGAAACTCTTTGAATCCAATAAAATCTTTTTGAAGAAAAATGAAATTAGGAAAAGTGTAATCAATAATATTGAAATAATCTGCAGTAACTAAATTTTCTGAAAGTATCTCAGGATCTGCATCATCAAAGCTGGTAAAAGATGTAATAATAAAAAAAACTATCGTATATTTTTTAAAAATACTAGAAAACATAAAAAATAAATTAATAGAACCAATTTTATATTATTCCGCAAACATACATAAAATTTTAATTATCTGTAAATCAAACACTTATCTTTTTATATTGTTTTTTTTAAGCCAATTTGTATATTGACGTTTATTTCTGTTATGTTCCTTATTGGTTGATGCAAACATGTGATAACCAGGTCTTTTCACATCAGCAACAAAAAAAAGAAATTGATGATTTTCAAGATTTAAAACAGATTCAATTGAAGAAAAATCAGGCATGCATATTGGACCTGGCGGAAGTCCTTTGTAAACATAAGTATTATAAGGAGATTTTATTTTTAAATCTTTGTAAAGAACTCTTCTAATTTTAGTATTAAATCCATTTTTTTCTTTTAATGTATATACTACAGTTGGGTCAGCCTGTAATTTCATATTTTTTTTCAATCTGTTGTAATAAACTCCAGAAATAGTTGGTCTTTCTTCAACTTTTGGAGTTTCACGTTGAACAATTGAAGCTAAAATAGATACTTCAATTGGTGAAAGATTTAAATATTTAGCTTTTTCTATTCTAGATTCATTCCAATATGATCTAAATTGACTCAACATTTTATCTCTAAACTGATCAGCGCTGGTATTCCAATAAAACTCGTAAGTATCTGGAAGAAAAATAGAAAAAACAGACTCGGAATTTAAATCATTTTGTTTTAAAAAATTAATGTTATTAAAAGAACTCATCAAACTCAAACTATCTGCTTCAATTAGATTGGATATTTTTAATGCTAAATCTTCTATTCTTTCTAGATTATTAAAAGTAACCTTTACAGGCTTGTTTTGAAATTTGAGTGTATTAATTATTTCTTTATTTGAATATCCTTTTTTTATTTCATATTTACCAGCTTTAATATTCAATAAATACTCTGTCTTATGTGCAGCATTAAAAAAAGTTGTTGAATCTTTAAGAATTGAAACTATTTGATTTTTAAAACTATTAAGTTCTGAACCTGATTTAATATATATAATAACTGATTGATCCTCAAATTTTGTATTATCACTGTAATAAGTTTTGTAATAATTGTATGAGATTATTATGGATATTAACATAAAAATTAAAATCCCAATAGAAATAAATATTTTATTTGATTTATTATTTATCATTTTATATCTCAATCACTCCCGAGAAAACTAATTCTGCTTTACCTATTAATTTAATATCAAAAAATCCCTTATCATTATGTTTAAATTCAACACTTAAATTACCTCCTTTTGTGAATATTTTAATATTATTTGAATTTGTTTTTCCAAGGTGAAACATTGAAATTGCAACCGCAGTAACTCCAGTTCCACAGGAAAATGTTTCATTTTCAACTCCTCTTTCGTAAGTTCTAACTGAAAATTCATCTTCAGAAATTTGTTCAACAAAGTTCACATTAACTCCATTTTTATTAAAAAAAGAACTATTTCTTATTTTCTTACCATTTTCAAAGACTTTATAATCTCTTAAATTATTAACTATTTTTACATAATGAGGAGATCCAGTATCTAAAAATAAATCTTCTTTGTAATTTATTATTTCTTTAACTGGGTTCATTGAAAGATAGATCATATTATTATCAATTCTTGCAGAATGACTACCATCACAAGCTTTAAAAGAGGTTTCTTTAGAAATTATAATATTATTAATTTTAGCAAACTTAACAGAACATCTTGCTCCATTTCCACACATTGAACCCTCCTTGCCATCAGAATTATAGTAAATCATTTCAAAATCAGAGTCTTTTGAGGGGTTAATTAAAATTAAACCATCGCATCCAATACCAAATTTCCTGTCACAAAGTTTTTTAATAAGTTTGTTGTTTTTTGATGGAAAGGATAAGTCTTTATTATTTATTATAATAAAATCATTTCCAGCACCTTGAAATTTTTGAAATTTTATCTTCATAAAAAATTTTTGACGAATATATAAAAACAATAATTTGTTAAAAAGTAGTTAAAATATATTTTCTAATTTTCAAAAAAATTAATTTTGAAAAAAATTTTATAATGAAAAAGATAATATTAGCATTTTTAGTATCAATTTTTGGAGGTTTATTAGCATTAACTATCCATAATTATTTTTACGATCACAAAGTTAATTATGAAAATAGTGAAAAAGATAACGTTTTAAATATTTCATACAAACCTTCTTCTGAAATTTCAAATAATAGTTCAATTAAAAATGTAGATTTTGTTGAAGCAGCTGAAAAAACTATTCATTCTGTAGTTCATGTAAAAAACACCAGTATTTCAAGATCCAGTTCATCTCTTTGGGATTATTTTAATAATCAAGGTGAAAGAACTAGAGTTGGAATGGGCTCCGGAGTAATTGTTTCTGAGGATGGTTACATTATTACAAATAATCATGTAATTGAAAATGCTACAACTATCGAAGTTACAACTAATGACAACAAGACTTATGAAGCTGAGCTTTTAGGTAATGACGAGGTTTCTGATATAGCGGTTTTAAAAATTAAAAGAAAAGAGCCTTTTCCATACATTAGATTTGCAGATTCTGATCAAACTAGAATTGGAGAATGGGTTTTAGCTGTTGGAAACCCCTTCAATTTAACGTCTACGGTTACAGCAGGTATAATAAGTGCTAAATCAAGAGATCTTAACGATTACGATTCAAAAAATCAGTCTTTTATACAAACGGATGCAGCAGTTAATTCGGGCAATAGCGGAGGGGCATTAGTAAATACCGACGGTGATCTGATTGGTATTAATACCGCCATAACAAGTGGAACTGGAGGATTTGTAGGATATTCGTTTGCTGTTCCTAGTAATGTTGCCAGAAAAATATTTGAAGACATAATTGAATATGGCAATGTTCAAAAAGGTCTTCTTGGTGTAACTGGATTTGGTTTAAATTCAAGATCTGCAAAAGAATTAAATATAAACTTGACAGAAGGGTTTTACATAAATGATGTTCAATCTGACATGGGAGCTTCCAAAGCTGGGATAAAAAAAGGAGATGTCATAATTAGCTTAGATAATATTCAAATTGTTAAATTTTCAGATCTTTCTGGATATCTAAGTACTAAAAGGCCTGGAGATAAAATTTCAGTTGGTATAGTTAGGAATGATAATAAAATCAATTTAAATGTCATTTTAGAGAAAAATACCAATGTTAGTTTCTTGGGAATGATATTAAAAAATATGCCAAAGGAAGAATTAAAAAAACTAAATTTGACCAACGGAATTAAAGTTATAAATAATAGAAATAGATCATTGTACAACATGGGAATTAAAGAAGGTTATGTTTTAACAGAAATTAATTCGATTACTATTAAAAATACCGATGATCTATCCTCTATAAATTCAAATACAAAAATAAATCAAATGATATTTTACAGTCCAGATGGTGAAAAGGAAAGACTTATTTTCGAGTAAATATGAGAATTGATATTATTAGTGTTTTACCTGAATTAATTGAAAGTCCATTCAATGCTTCTATTTTAAGGAGAGCTATTGAAAAAAAATTAATTGAAGTTTTTTTTCATGATCTAAAAGACTATTCTTCTAACAAAAGAAAACAAGTTGATGACTATCAATTTGGTGGGGGCTCTGGGATGGTTTTAATGATTGAACCTATAACAAAATGTATTAATATTTTAAAAAGTCAAAGGGCATACGATGAAGTTATTTACATGTCTCCTGATGGAAAAATGTTGAATCAAAAAACGTCAAACAAATTATCTTTAAAAAAGAATTTGATCATATTATGTGGTCATTACAAAGGAGTAGACCAAAGAGTTAGAGATAGCTTAATTACTATGGAAATTTCAATTGGAGATTATGTGTTATCTGGAGGTGAACTTCCTGCTGCAGTTCTATGTGATTCAATAATAAGATTAATACCAGGTGTTCTTGGGAACGAAACATCTGCTTTGACTGATTCATTTCAAGATAACTTATTAGCCCCACCAGTTTACACTAGACCTTATTCGTTCAATGACAAAAACGTCCCTGAAATACTTATTTCAGGAAATCAAAAGAAAATTGAAGAATGGAGAGAAAACAAAGCTATTGAAAGAACAAAAAAATTACGTCCTGATATTTTTGATTGATTTCTTTCGAGAAATAAAAAAAAAATGTAAATTCGCATTCGATTTTGATATAACCACTGACGATAATCGTGTATGTTGTATTAAATAAACTTAAAATCTTACATAATGGAATCTTTAATTAAATTCGTACAAGACGAATTTGTAACCAAAAAAGAAATCCCTTCTTTTAAATCCGGAGACACAATTACAGTTTATTATGAAATACGTGAAGGCGAAAAAGTTCGTACTCAGTTTTTCAAAGGAGTTGTAATTCAAATAAAAGGAACTGGATTGACTAAAACTTTTACAATTAGAAAAATGTCAGGTACTATTGGCATTGAAAGAATTTTCCCATTTAATTTACCTGCAATACAAAAAATTGAAGTGAACAAAAGAGGAAAAGTTAGAAGATCTAGGATATACTATTTTAGAGAATTAAGAGGTAAGAAAGCTAGAATTAAGGAAGTTAAAAGATAATTTAATACTTCATGAAAAAAATATTAGTAAAAAATCCTGTCGTTGAGTTAGATGGAGATGAAATGACAAGAATTATTTGGGATTTTATAAAATCTAAACTAATTCTGCCCTATTTAGATCTCGATATTAAATATTTTGATTTAAGTATTCAACATAGGGATTTTACTGATGATCAAGTAACAATTGATTCTGCTGAAGCTATTAAAAAATACAACGTAGGTATTAAATGTGCTACAATAACACCTGATGAAGATAGAGTAGTAGAGTATACATTAAAAAAAATGTGGAGATCTCCCAATGGAACTATTCGAAACATAGTTGGTGGTACAGTCTTTAGAGAACCCATAATAATGAACAACGTTCCTAGATATGTTCAAGGATGGACAAAACCAATTTGCATTGGAAGACATGCATTTGGTGATCAATATAAAGCAACAGACATAGTTACTCACGGAAAAGGTAAACTTACAATGACATTTACACCTGAAAATGGTGAAAATCCAAAAACTTGGGAAGTTTATAATTTTCAAGAAAACGGTGTGGCTATGAGTATGTATAATATAGATTCTTCAATTTATGGATTTGCAAGATCATGTATGAATCAAGCTCTTACAAAAAAATGGCCATTATATCTTTCAACAAAAAATACCATTTTAAAAGCATACGACGGACGATTTAAAGATATTTTCCATGAAGTTTATGTAAATGAATTTCAAGAGAAATTTGAAGAGATCGGGATCACTTATGAGCACCGATTAATTGACGACATGGTTGCAGCAGCAATGAAATGGAATGGAGGATTTGTTTGGGCTTGTAAAAATTATGATGGAGATGTTCAATCCGATACCGTTGCTCAAGGGTTTGGATCCTTAGGTCTTATGACTTCTACCCTAGTAACACCTGACGGAAAGACTATGGAAGCTGAAGCAGCGCATGGAACAGTAACAAGACATTATAGAGAGCATCAAAAAGGAAAAGAAACTTCTACTAATCCTATTGCTTCAATTTTTGCATGGACAAGAGGTTTAACTCATAGAGGGAAACTCGATAACAATAAAGATTTAATTGAGTTTTGCTCAACTCTTGAAGATGTTTGTATAAAAACTGTAGAGAATGGCCAAATGACTAAAGATTTAGCTCTTCTAATTCATGGAAAAAATCTCGACAGATCTCATTATCTTAACACTCAAGAATTTTTAGATTCTATCAAAAATGGTCTAGAATCTAGATTAGCTTAGTTAAATTATCGTTGGCATATTATTTGTTAATATGTATTAGATTAACTACTAATTTAATTACATGTTAAAAAAAAATCTTTTCTTTTTATTTTTTTTAACATTTTACTCATACTTATTCTCTCAAGATAAATTCCATACACTAAGTGGATATGTAATGTCATTAAATAGTAATGAATTAATAATTGGTGCCAATATCTTCTTTCCAGAAATTGAAAATGGTACTACAACGAACAGCTATGGATTTTACTCAATTACTTTGCCAAGTAGTGTTTATAAAATTGAAATAAGTTCAATAGGATTTAAATCTATTAATGAATCTGTAGATTTACAAAAGGATCAAAAAGTTAATTATTATTTAGAAGAAAATATTGAAAATTTAAAAGAAGTTGTAGTTACTCAAAATGTTGAAGAAATTGATATTAAAAAACCTATTATGAGTCTTAATATCCTTTCAAACCAAACCATTAAACAAACTCCAGTACTATTTGGTGAATCTGATTTATTAAAGTCAATACAATTACTTCCAGGTGTCTCTAATTCCGGTGAAGGAACTGGTGGATTCAATGTCAGAGGAGGAGCAGGAGATCAAAATTTGATATTGTTTGACGAGGCTATTATGTATAATTCATCACATTTGTTTGGTTTATTTTCTGTTTTTAATTCTGATGCTGTAAAAGAACTTAAATTGTATAAAGGAGGCATACCATCATCATACGGCGGAAGATTATCATCTGTATTGGATGTATACCAAAAAGATGGTAATAGTAAAGAGAATAAATTGAGTGGTGGTATAGGACTAATTTCAAGTAGATTACTTTATGAAGGACCAATACAAAAAGAAAAAAGTTCTTTTTTAATCGCTGGTAGAGGATCATATGCTCATTTATTTTTAAAATTCACTGACATTGAAAATGTTGCTTACTTTTATGATTTGAATACTAAATCTAATTTTAAAATAGATGAAAAAAACACACTTTTTTTATCGGGTTATTTTGGAAGAGATAAATTTAGTCTGAATAATACCTTTTCTAATACCTACGGAAATTCAACATTTAATGTTAGATGGAATCATTTAATTAATGATAAAACATTTTCTAACACTTCATTAATTTACAGTGATTATTATTATGGTCTAACTTTAGATTTTATTGGATTCAACTGGAACTCTGGCATAAATAACCTAAACATAAAATTCGACTTAAAAAATTATTTTAACGAAAATATTCAGTTTAACTACGGATTAAATTCGATTTATTATCAATTTAATCCTGGTGAAATAAAACCAATTGAAAATTCAGGAATAAATTATAAAAACCTAAACAAAAAATATGCTCTTGAAAATTCCGCCTATTTTGATGTAATTCAAAAGGTATCTCGAAAAATATCTTTAAGGTATGGACTTAGATTCAATCAATTTTTAAGATTCAAACAAAATGGACTAAACACATATCTAGAATCTAATCCTGTTTATTTTGATAGCACATTAGGTATATACAAAGGGGCCAATCCAATCGGTGAGTATAATAGAGATAAAACTACTATTAAAGAATATGGTAATATTGAACCACGAGTTAATATAGCATATAATTTCAACAAAAGTTCTTTAAAATTTAGTTATAATAAATTAAACCAATACATACATTTAATTTCAAATACAAGTGCACCTGCCCCTTTGGATGTTTGGACACCAAGCGGTCCTTATTTAAAACCTCAAAGACTTGATCAATGGGCTCTCGGCTTTCAATCAAAAGTTAAAAATAAATTTAATTTAGAAACAGAGATTTTTTATAAAAAAATTAAAAACCGACTTGACTACATTGACGGTGCTGATTTGGTTGCAAATGAAGCAGTAGAAAGGATTCTTCTTTCTGGAAAATCTCGAGCATACGGCTTAGAAGTATTATTTAAAAAAAATACTGGTAATCACAATTACTGGATTGCGTATACTTATTCAAAATCTCAACAAAAAACAGAGGGAAGAACTCAATTTGAAACTGGTATAAATAATGGTCAATGGTATTACACTCCTCATGATAAAACACATGATGTTAGCTTTGTATCAAATCTCAAACTTTCAAAAAAATTAACTTTAAACACAAACTTAATTTTTCAAACTGGACAACCAACTAATTACCCAGTTGGTCAATATACTTTTATGGACTTAAATATTCCAAACTATAGTATTAGAAATTCAGAAAGATTGCCAAACTACCATAGGCTTGATATTTCAGTTTCCTTGAAACCAACAAAAACTAAAAGCTACAATAGTGAATGGATTTTTGGGTTTTACAATATATATAACAGAGACAACGCTAATTCTATTTTTTTTAGAGAAAATAGTGAAACATTAAAAAATGAGGCTATTCAACTTTCAATTTTTGGAATCGTTCCAAGTGTAACATATAACTTTAACTTTTGATGAAAAAATTAAAATTCATATTATTTTTTTTTATTTTATTAGGCTGCGAAAAAGTAATTGATATAGAAACTGATTTTAATGATACTCGACTTGTTGTAGATGCTAATATTTCTAAACACAGAGATAGTTTAAATGCAAAAGCATCTGTAAAACTTAGTGAAACAGTTCCTTATTTTTCAAATGAAGAAAGTATAATTAATGATGCTATTGTTTCAATTGAGATTAATCAAAAAACACATAACCTTTATTATGATAATCCAACAAAATTATATGTATCTGATATTAATTTTATTGAAAATAATAGTGACTTTGTCTTACTTATTGAACATAAGAATAATAATTACACATCCAGTTCAAAACTTGTTAAAACTCCAAAGATTGAATCGGTTGTATTTGGTGACAGAAAATCACTAAATAAAGATGAAGTTGAATTAAAAGTTACATTCACTGATCCACCTGAACAAGGAAATTATTATTTATGGAAATTTGGACCAAAAAAATCAGGAAAATTTGATTATTTACCTGCTCTTGATAAATATATTAATGGTAATAAATTTACCTTTTCATTTTTTATTGATAAGACAGAATATCTTCAAGATAGTGATTACATTAATATTGAAATTAATGGTATTACAGAAGACTATTTCAATTACTTAAATATATTAACTAGTCAAGCAGGTGCTCAAAATGGAAGACCTTTTTCAACATCGAGTTCAGTTATTAAGGGAAATGTAGTAAATAACACTAATATTGAAAACTTTCCCTTAGGCTATTTCAGAGTTTATGAATTTGATTATTTTAGATTATATAAAGAAGATGCGCCTGACGGTTATTTTGATTAATTTATATTATGAATTTTAAAAAAATCACTGAATCTGATTCAAATTATGATAATTTGGAGAAAAAATCTTCATCTGACTTATTAAAAATAATTAATAAAGAAGACCAATCTGTAGCCAACAACGTTAAAGAGGCTATTCCTCAGATTGATAAATTAGTTAAAAAAATAGTTAAACAGTTAAATAAAAATGGAAGATTGTTTTACATTGGTTCAGGAACAAGTGGTAGACTTGGTGTAGTGGATGCTTCAGAATGTCCACCAACTTTTGGAGTTGATTATGATCTAGTAATTGGAATTATTGCAGGTGGTGATAAGGCAATTAAAAAAAGTATAGAAAATGCAGAAGATGATTTTTTTCAAGGATGGAAAGATTTAAAAAATTATAACGTAAATAAAAATGATTTTGTTATTGGAATAGCAGCATCTGGAACAACTCCCTACGTACTTGGTGCTATTAAACAATGTAATTCAAATGAAATCCCTACTGGCTGCATAACTTGTAATCCAGGAAGTCCTCTTTCAGAATTATCTAAATTCCCTATTGTTGTTAATGTTGGACCTGAGGTTGTTACTGGAAGTTCTAGAATGAAAGCTGGAACAGCCCAAAAAATGGTTCTAAATATGATTTCAACAACATGTATGATATTAATTGGAAAGGTAGAAGGAAACAAAATGATTGATATGCAATTGACAAATGATAAACTTTCTAAAAGAGCAACAAAAATGGTTATGACTAAATTAGGTGTAGATGAAGCTAAAGCAAAAGATCTGTTAACAAAGCATAAAAGTGTTAGATTAGCAATAAATAGTCAGAAAATATGAATAAAAACTTCTTTAGAATGGGATTAAAAAATATTGCACAATCAATTTTTTTTATGTTTCTAGGACCTACCTTAATGTTTCAGTCTTTAAATAATAAAGAACACCCATGGTTTTTATTTATTTTCATATTAAGTATTTTAGTTTGCTTATTTGCTATTTACAAAGGTGTAAAAGGACTGAAAAATATTATGAATTCTATTTTTAAAAAAAACTAGAGTTGGGTTGGTATATAAAACATTGAATGTATCTTTGTCAAAATTTATTTTAAATAAATGCTAAAAATTAGATTTCCAGATGGAGCTATAAGATCATTTGAATTATATTCAACTCCTTTTCAAATTGCTTCGTCCATAAGTCAAGGATTGGCAAGAAATATTATTTCTGCTGAATTTAATGGAAAAAAAATTGAAACATCAACAAAATTAAATGAAGATGGAGATTTAAAGTTTTTCACCTGGGAAGACAAGCAGGGAAAAGAAGCTTTTTGGCATTCTTCAGCTCATTTGTTAGCTCAAGTCTTAGAAGAACTTTATGATGGAATTAAGCTAACAATAGGTCCTGCAATTTCAAATGGTTTTTATTATGATGTTGATTTTGGTAACAAAACAATGTCAGAAAAAGATTTCTCAAAAATCGAAAAGAGAATGATTGAAATAGCTAGAAATCAGCATGAGTTTAAATTAAGGTCTGTTTCAAAAAAAAAAGCAATTGATTTTTATTCTAAAAATAATAATCAATATAAAGTTGAACTCATTGAAAATTTAGAGGACGGAAAAATAACATTTTGTGATCATGATAATTTTACTGATTTGTGTAAAGGAGGACATATCCCCCATACTGGATTAATTAAAGCAGTTAAATTAACAAGTGTTGCAGGTGCTTATTGGAGAGGTGATCAAAACAATACTCAATTAACAAGAGTTTATGGTATTTCCTTTCCTAAACAAAAACAACTAACTGATCACTTGAATTTTTTAGAGGAAGCCAAGAAAAGAGACCATAGAAAACTAGGAAAAGAATTAGAACTGTTCACTTTTTCTTCAACTGTTGGACAAGGCTTACCATTATGGCTTCCTAAAGGAGCTGAACTTAGAGAAAGATTAGAAAGTTTTTTAAAGAAAGCCCAAAAAAAATCTGGATATCAACAGGTTATATCTCCACATATTGGAAATAAAGAATTATATACTAAATCTGGTCATTATCAAAAGTATGGAGAAAGTAGTTTTCAACCAATTTTAACTCCTGCAGATGGTGAAGAGTTTTTATTAAAGCCCATGAATTGTCCTCATCATTGTGAGATATACAATTCAAAACAATGGAGTTATAAAGAATTGCCTGTTAGATATGCTGAATTTGGAACAGTTTATAGATATGAACAAAGTGGAGAACTCCATGGACTTACTAGAGTAAGAGGATTTACTCAAGATGATGCACATATTTTCTGTACAGAAGAACAACTAAATGATGAGTTTAAAAATGTTATTGACTTGGTACTTTATGTTTTTAATTCATTAGGGTTTGAAAACTTTACAGCTCAAGTATCTTTGAGAGACACTAAAAATAAAGATAAATATATTGGATCTGATTCAAGTTGGGAAGAGGCTGAAAAAGCAATAATTAATGCAACTAAAGAAAAAGGGCTTAAATACAAAATTGAATATGGTGAAGCTGCATTTTATGGTCCGAAGTTAGACTTTATGGTTAAAGATGCCCTTGGAAGAGAATGGCAACTTGGTACAATTCAAGTAGATTACAACCTACCTGAAAGATTCGAATTGTCTTATGTAGATCAAAATAATTCTTCCAAAAGACCTGTCATGATACATAGAGCTCCTTTTGGAAGTATGGAAAGATTTATTGCAATTTTAATCGAGCATACTGGTGGAAATTTGCCCCTATGGTTAACTTCAAATCAAGTAACTTTAATTCCAGTTGGGGAAAAACATAAAAAATACACTGAAAAAGTTTTTAAATTACTAGAAAATAACGAAATTCGCGCGACTGTTGACATGAGAAATGAGACTGTCGGGAAAAAAATAAGAGAGTCTGAACTTAAAAAAGTTCCATTTATGTTAATAATTGGAGATGAAGAGAAGAAAAATAAAATTTTTTCTATACGAGAACATGGAGGAAATGACTTAGGAAAAATGGAAATTAATGATTTTATAAAATATATATTAGATAAAACTAAAAAAACTCTTAAAGAATTTTAATAATTTAAACATACAACTATAGCAATTAGAAGAAAAAAAAGCAGAAGTCCTGCTCGAATACTTAAAGAAAATCCTCACAAAATAAATGAGGACATTAGATCCAACGAAATAAGATTGGTAGGTGATAATATTGAAGTAGGGATATACTCTCTAAAAGATGGGTTAGAAAAAGCTAGGGAGCTTGAACTTGATTTGGTTATGATTTCACCAAAAGCTGTACCTCCTGTTTGTAAAATTATAGATTATAGGAAATTCCTTTATGAACAAAAAAAGAGAGAGAAAGTATTAAAGAGCAAATCTACAAAAGTAGTTGTTAAAGAAATTAGATTTGGACCTAACACTGATGAACATGATTATGAGTTTAAAAAGAAACATGGAATAAAATTTTTGAAAGAGGGAGCAAAGTTAAAAGCTTACGTTTTTTTTAAGGGAAGATCCATTATTTTCAAAGAACAAGGTCAAATATTGCTTTTAAAACTTGCGCAAGAACTAGAACAATATGGAAAAGTTGAGTCTTTACCAACAATGGAAGGAAAAAAAATGATTATGTTTGTTGCCCCAAAGAAATAGATAATTAAGAACTAACAAGTTATGCCTAAACAAAAAACAAAATCCAGCGCTAAAAAAAGATTTAAAATCACTGGAACAGGTAAGATTAAGAGAAAGCACGCTTTCAAGAATCATATTTTGACAAAAAAATCAAAGAAAAGAAAGTTAAAATTAACTCATTCTGGACTTGTTAATGATAGTGACAGTAATAATATTAAAAGACAATTACGTTTAAAATAAACGGTTTATTAAATATGTTTAACCAGGAAAAAGGTTTAAAGTTCGTTGTTTGACACCTTATCCAAAAAAAATTAAAATATAATGCCAAGATCAGTAAACTCAGTAGCTTCAAGAAACAGAAGAAAAAAAATCCTTAAAAAAGCTAAAGGTTATTTTGGAAGAAGAAAAAATGTTTGGACAATTGCTAAGAATGCAGTTGAAAAAGGTCTTTCATATGCATACAGAGACAGAAAAAATAAAAAAAGAACTTTTCGTTCACTGTGGATTACAAGAATTAATGCTGGTGCAAGAATTCATGGTTTGACTTATGCTGAACTAATCGGGAAACTAAAATCAAATAACATTGATATTAATAGAAAAGTTCTAGCTGATTTAGCAATGAATAACCCAGAAGCATTTGCAGATATTGTAAATAAGGTAAAATAAATCTAGAAAGGCATATCCTCGTTATCCTCTCTATAACCACCACTTTCAAAAGCCTGATCAGGATTTACTTTTAGATTATCCTTATTTATTTTAGATTGGTATTCAAATGGAGTTTCAAAATTGTCCAGATTTTCAAATTTACCAAGATTTGAAACGAACTTAAGTTTTATATTATTGAGACCACCATTCCTATGTTTTGCAACAATAAATTCAGCCTGACCTGATGAGGGGGTTCTTTCTTCATCATCCCACTCATCAATTTTATAATATTCTGGTCTGTATATAAAAGAAACTATGTCAGCATCTTGTTCAATTGCTCCAGATTCTCTTAAATCAGAAAGAATAGGCCTTTTACTACCTCCTCTAGTTTCAACAGCTCTTGATAGCTGAGATAAAGCAATTACCGGAACATTAAGTTCTTTGGCTAGAGCTTTTAAATTTCTTGAAATAGTAGAAATTTCCTGTTCTCTATTACCATTTTTATTGGATCCTCCTGCGGTCATTAATTGAAGATAATCAATAACTATTAACTTAATATCGTGCTGCGATGAAAGTCTTCTAGCTTTCGCTCTTAAATCAAAAATAGAAAGAGATGGAGTGTCATCAATGAAAATAGGAGCATTTTCTAATGCTGAAACTTTTACATTTAATTGTTCCCATTCAAATTTTTCTAAATTTCCTGTTCTTAATTTTTCAGAGGACAAGCCGGTTTCAGAAGATATTAATCTAGTAATTAGCTGAATTGATGACATCTCTAAGGAAAAAAAAGCAATTGGAATATTGTTAGCTACAGAAATATTTCTTGCCATAGAAAGAGTTAAAGCAGTTTTTCCCATACCAGGTCTAGCTGCAATGATGATAAGGTCACTAGGTTGCCATCCAGATGTTAATTTATCTAACTCACTAAAACCGGAAGGTATACCGCTTAATCCATCTTTGTTTGAAATTTCCTCAATTTTCTTTTTGGCTTGAATTACCAAGCTTTGGGCAGTTTCTGTTGATTTTTTAATATTTCCTTGGGTTACATCATATAATTTTGATTCAGCTCTATCCAATAAATTAAATACATCATTAGTTTCATCATAGGACTCCTCAATTATTTCAGTAGAAATTTTAATTAAACTTCTTTGTATAAACTTTTGTAGAATTATTCTAGCATGATATTCGATGTGAGCAGAGGATGAAACCTTTTGTGTTAGTTGAACTAAATAATATTCACCACCTGCTTTTTCAAGCATTCCTTCTGATTTTAGTTTTGCCGAAACAGTAAGAATATCAATAGGTTCGGTATTTTCAAAAAGCTTGACGATACTTTGGAAAATAATTTGATGAGATTCTTTATAAAAAGCTTCGTGATGTAAAATATCAATAACTGCATCTACCCCCTTTTTGTCAATCATCATTGCTCCTAAAACCACTTCTTCTAAATCAATAGCCTGAGGGGGAAGTTTACCTTTTTCAAAGGGAACAACAGTTGGGGAATTATAAGATCTTTCAAAATTCTGCTTAACTTTTTCCATTTAACTAAACTATAAAATCTATAGTTGAAAAGCTTGAAATTTCAAATTTTAAAACAAACAAGTTTATGTTGATAATTAAAAAAAAATGTTAATATCTATAGAATTAACCTTCAAAAACACCCATTGAAATGAATTTATTCATTCGATCAGAAATTAATTGATCCATATTCTTTTTTGATAAATCATCATAAGAGCTTAATATAGCTTTTTTAACAGATTTGAATATTTTTTCTCTATCACTATGCGCTCCTCCTAATGGCTCATTAATAATTTTATCAATTAAACGATTTTTTTTCATATCACTCGGTGTTAATTTAAGTGATTCAGCAGCTTTTTCCTTATAATCCCAACTTCTCCATAAAATTGATGAACATGATTCAGGTGAAATTACAGAATACCAAGTATTCTCTAACATCATGACATGATCTCCTATAGCTATTCCTAGCGCTCCACCTGATGCTCCTTCACCAATTACTATTGATATTATTTGTGTTCTAAGGTTAAACATTTCAAATATGTTTCTAGCTATTGCTTCACCTTGCCCCCTTTCTTCAGCTTCCATTCCAGGATATGCACCAGGAGTGTCAATTAAAGTTACAATTGGAATTTCAAACTTTTCAGCAGACTTCATTAACCTTAAAGCTTTTCTATATCCTTCAGGATTAGCCATTCCAAAATTTCTATATTGTCTAGTTTTTGTGTTAAAACCCTTTTGTTGACCAACAAATAAGAATGATTGATTATCTATTTTTCCAAAGCCACCAATCATAGCCTTGTCATCGCTTATATTTCTGTCTCCATGAAGTTCTAAAAAAGATCCATTAGTTAGCGCATTTATATAGTCTAAAGTGTAAGGTCTTGAGGGATGTCTTGAAAGTTGGACTCTTTGCCAAGGAGTAATATTTTTATAAATTTCTTTTTTAGTAGTTTCTATTTTGTAAAGTAGTTTTTTACAAGTTTCAGAAACATCAATCTCACTTTTATCACCAATAACTTTACACTCTTTAAGCTGCTCTTCTAGTTCCTTTAAAGGGGCTTCAAAATCTAAATATTCCATAAAAAAATGTATTCAAATATATAAATAATTCATAAATACAATTATTGTTTTTTGTTTTTAAGTTTAATAATTCCATTTAAAAAAATCGAAAAAAAAATTAATAAAAATCCAATATAAAAACTATGAGAAAGAGTTTTATTTTCATCTAAAAATATGATAGCCATAATAATTCCATAGACTGGCTCCATGTTAATGGAAATCATTGTTGAATAAGGTGTTAAATGCTTTAAAACATTAACGGAAACAACATAAGCATATGCAGTACAAAAAACACCTAAAATTAAAATCCATAAAAAATCTAAATCATTTAAATTAAAGAAGTTTAAATCAAATTGATCGGAAATTAAAAGAGTTATTGTAATAAAAATAAATCCTGCAAAAAGTTCATATATTGAAATAACTATTGCTGAGGACTTTTCAATTAATTTACCGTTAATTAAAGCAAATAAAACACTCAATAATACAGAAATTAAAGCGTAAACTATACCTTCAAAATAATGCATTTGAGATTGAAAAATTAAAAAAGTACCAATAAATACTAATGTTCCTAAAAAAATTTCATATTTAATTATTTTTCTTCTGTAAATTAATGGTTCTAAAAATGAGGTAATAAATGCACCTAAAGAAAGGACAGATAAAGTAATTGAAACATTGGATACTTTTATTGCTTTAAAAAAAGTAACCCAGTGAAGAGATATTAAAATACCTGCAATTAGCATTTGAAAAAAAATATCTTTTTTTACTTTTAAATTAATCCTCATTATTAAGGCTATTGTTATTAGTATTACAGAAGCAATAGACATTCTGTACCAGACCAATGATAATGAATCAATTGAAATAAGTGAACCTAGAATTGCTGTAAAACCAAAAATAAAAACAATAAAATGAAAGTGAATTAAACTTTTTAATTTATTTTTTTGCATTATTTAAAAAATATAAAGCTAGAATTAAGAAAAGAATATTTGAAATCCATGCTCCCAAAAAAGGAGATAAATTTGATTTACTAACCATAACTGCAAAAAATTTATCAAAAAAGACAAAAGTAAATGCAGTTATAATTCCAAATGCTAGGTTAATTCCCATTCCACCTCTTCTTTTAAAAGAAGATACAGAAACAGCAAGTAAAGTAAGAATATAAACTGACAATGGTGTACTCCATCTTTTGTGTCTTACTAATAGATGATTGTTAATAAGAGGAGATCCACTTTTAGTTTCTTCTTCAATAAATTTATTTAACTGGAAAAAATTCTGAGTTTCAGCCATGTAATTTAAAGTTGACAATTCTTTTATTTTAAAAGGAAAAATAGTGTCTTTTAATCTAGCTGACTCAATTAATTGTTTATCTCCAGAAAAACTTCTTTTAAAATAATCGCTCAACCTGTAAATACTATCTTTTTCTATCCATCTTATATTTCGGGCTGTAATTTTATAGACTAGTGAATTATCTTCAAAATTCTCATACGAAAAATCATAAGCCATTTCCCTAGTTGGATTATAACTACTTACATACACAAAATCTTCATCATTAATTTGTTTATATATTTTTGAGGTCTCTCTTGATTTTTTATTTTTTTTCAAGTATTTATACTGAAATTCATTATAGTTCTTATTCTTATTTGGAACAATAAACATTCCTGAAAAAAGAGCAATAACAGCGACTATGGTTGCGGAAATCATAAAAGGTTTCAAATACCTGTTAAATGAAATTCCGGAGCTTAAAATTGCTATAATTTCAGAATCATTCGCAACTTTAGATGTAAACCAAATAACTGATAAAAAAACAAAAATGGGATATAATGTATTTCCAAAATACCAAACAAAATTTAAATAATAATCTAAAATTTCATTAAAAGGAACATCAAATTCCTTTAATTTATCGATCTTTTCTGATAAATCTACTAAAATTCCTATAGGAACAAATAATAGCAACATTGCTGATAATGTTGACAAATATTTTAAAATGATATATTTATCTAATATTTTCAAATTATATTCTATTATTCATTTGATTAACCATAGTGTTTTTCCATTGTAAAAAATCACCATTTAAAATACGATTTCTTGCCTCTCTTACCAACCATAAATAGAATGCTAAGTTATGAATAGTTGCAATTTGTCTTCCTAATGATTCTTTTACAGAAAAAAGATGTCTCAAATATGCTTTGGAGTAAAATTTATCAACGTAACAATAATCATTATCGTCAATTGGAGTAAAGTTATTTTTCCATTTTTCATTTTTAATATTTATTGTTCCTTTTGCAGTAAATAACATACCATTTCTTGCATTTCTTGTTGGCATAACACAATCAAACATATCAACACCAAGAGCAATGTTTTCTAATAGATTAATTGGTGTACCAACACCCATTAAATATCTAGGTTTATTTTCAGGAAGAATATTACAAACAACTTCGCTCATTGCATACATCTCCTCAGCAGGTTCACCAACAGAAAGACCGCCAATTGCATTTCCAAAACAATTAGTTTCTGAAATGTATTCAGCCGATTGCGTTCTTAAATCTTTATATACACTTCCTTGAACTATTGGAAAAAATGTCTGGGAATAACCATATATAGGATCTTTACTATTAAATTCTTGTATACACCTGTTAAGCCACCTATGTGTCATATGCATTGATTTTTTTGCATAGTTATAGTTACACGGATATGGTGTACATTCATCAAAAGCCATAATAATATCTGCTCCAATAAATCTTTGAATATCAATAGCTTTTTCTGGAGTAAAAAAATGGTATGAACCATCAATATGAGACTTAAACTTTACTCCCTCTTCTTTGATTTTTCTATTGGCTGATAATGAATAAACTTGATAGCCTCCACTATCGGTTAATATGGGGGACTTCCAGTTCATAAACTTATGAATACCTCCAGCCTTTGAAATAATTTCTGGTCCTGGTCTAAGATATAAATGGTAATTATTAGCTAAAATAATATCAGGATTAATTTCATTTTTTAAAGTAATTTGATCAATACCTTTTACAGTAGCTGCTGTTCCAACGGGCATAAATATTGGAGTATTTATACTACCATGGTCAGTCTCAATTTCACAAGCTCTAGCTTTAGTTTGAGAATCTTTTTTTTGCAGAGTAAATTTCATAAAAACAAATTCAAATATAATCATATAGAGTTATTAATATTATTAAAAAAAAATGTTAATTAATTATGTATTTAAATTTTAAAAATTGTTTGTAGAGTTTATCTATATATTTATTTTAGGTTAATAAAATGTTCATATTATGAATTACACATTGGATGAGTTAACTACTCAGGTAAGACGAGATATTTTAAGAATGGTTCACAAGGTAAATTCTGGACATCCTGGAGGGTCCTTAGGTTGTGCCGAATTTTTCGTAGTTCTTTATTTTGAAATAATGATTAGAAAAAAAAAATTTGAAATGAACGGTTTAAATGAAGATTTATTTTTTTTATCGAATGGGCATATCTCACCAGTTTTATACAGCGTTTTATCAAGAAGTGGATACTTTCCAATCGAAGAATTGAATACATTTAGACAATTGAATTCAAGATTACAAGGTCATCCAACGACTCACGAAGGTCTTCCTGGTATTAGAATTGCCTCAGGTTCGTTAGGCCAAGGAATGTCCGTTGCAATAGGTGCTGCACATGCAAAAAAATTAAATAATGATGATAATTTAGTTTATTCACTTCATGGGGATGGTGAACTTCAAGAGGGACAGAATTGGGAAGCAATTATGTATGCTTCAGCTAAAAAAATTGATAATTTAATAGCAACGATTGATTTGAATGGAAAACAAATTGATGGCTCTACTGATGATGTTTTATCAATAGGTAGTTTAAAAAATAAATTTGAAGCTTTTGATTGGCTCGTAGTAGAAATAAATGATGGAAATAATATTAATCAAATTCGTAATGGAATGTTGAAAGCAATAAGTCTTACAAGAAAAGGAAAGCCTGTTTGTATTTTACTTAAGACTGTGATGGGAAATGGTGTTGACTTTATGATGCATACTCATGCATGGCATGGAAAAGCTCCAAATGACGAAGAACTTGAAATTGCCTTAGCTCAAAATTCAGAAACTATTGGAGATTATTAAATTGTAATAAATGAAAAAATACACTTATACAGAGAAAAAAGATACAAGAAGCGGATTTGGTGATGGCTTAACCGAACTAGGCCGTAAAAATCCTAACGTTGTGGCTCTTTGTGCTGATCTGATTGGATCTTTGAAAATGAATAAATTTATGGAAGAGAATCCCAATAGGTTTTTTCAAATTGGAATTGCAGAAGCTAACATGATGGGAATAGCTGCTGGCCTCACAATTGGAGGAAAAATTCCCTTCACCGGAACATTTGCAAATTTTTCTACTGGAAGAGTTTATGATCAAATTAGACAATCAATTGCTTATTCAGGAAAAAATGTAAAAATATGTGCATCTCATGCAGGTTTAACGTTAGGTGAAGATGGAGCAACACATCAGATACTTGAAGATATTGGGCTTATGAAAATGCTTCCAGGAATGGTAGTAATTAATCCATGTGACTACAATCAAACAAAAGCTGCAACAATAGCGATTGCTGAACATAACGGTCCTGTATATTTAAGATTTGGAAGACCTGCTGTTCCAGTATTTACGGAGAAAAACCAAACTTTTGAAATAGGAAAAGCTATTAACCTAATTGAAGGGAATGACGTTACAGTTATTGCCACTGGTCACCTAGTTTGGGAAGCTTTAGAAGCATCAAAACTTCTTTATGAAAAAGGAATTAATATTGAGGTTATTAATATACACACGATTAAACCTTTGGATATTAAAGCTATTCTAAAATCAGTTAAAAAAACTGGATGTGTTGTTTCAGCTGAAGAACATAACTATCTTGGTGGATTAGGTGAAAGTATTTCAAGAGTTTTAGCTCAAAACATTCCAGTTCCTCAAGAATTTGTTGCTACAAACGATACTTTTGGAGAATCCGGAACTCCAAAGCAATTAATGGAAAAATATGGTATTGATTCAAAATCTATTGTGAATGCTTGCTTGAAAGTTTTAAAAAGAAAACAAAATTGAATAAAATATTTTTAATTATTTTTTTAATTTACAGTTCAATTTACTCTCAGATTGAATATGGATTAAAAGGAGGAATAAGTTTTAATAGTAAACTTAATATTTCTGCTAATATAGAATCGATTGATAATGCCATTAACATTTTTGAATCAAGAAATGGCATTCACTTTGGAGGCTTTGCAAAACTCTCAATAGGAAATTTCTTTATTAGACCTGAAATAATTTATTCAAAAATTGATAATTCTTACAACATTCCAGACATTCTTGTAAAAACTAAAAATGTGATTACTGATTTTTCACAAAATAAAATTGATATGCCAATTTTGATTGGTTACAAATTTTATAGAATAGTCAATGCTTTTGCTGGACCAAGATTTGAATATATTGGAAAAGTTAAATACGATAATTTAAATGTAGATGATTTAAAAGATAAGATTGAAACAGGTTTACAGTACGGAATAGGTATAAAGTTTGGAAAAATAGAAGTTGATCTTAGAGTTGAACGTGGATTTTCTAAAAATGAAATAAAATTTATGGAAAATCAAATTGGCGAAAAAAATCAATATATTTCTTCTCAAGGAAAATTATATCTTTTAGGAATTTCTTATTACTTTTAATTAATTGTCATTATCCAAATAATCTGGAACCCCATCACCATCTGAATCATCAACTAAACCATCACCATCTGCATCATACTCATCTTTAGTTAAAATTCCGTCTCCATCATCATCCATATCTCTATAATTTGGTATACCATCTTCATCAGTGTCATCATTAGAAAATATATTATCACCATTTAAATCTTCTTCAATAGTTAATATGCCATCGGCATCATGATCTGTAGAATTAAGTGTGTACAAATTGATTTGAAATATTAATGGGGAATATGATGAAATAGATAATGTAGAAGATTCGTAATATCCCAATGCAGATGGCATTATTACAAAACCAATTCCAAAATTATTAAATTCATAGGTGCCGTTTAGATTTGAAGAAATTTCTCCTCTTTTTAAAAGTGTAGAAAACTCACCAAACCCTCTAACAGTTGATGTATTATCTAACCATATTGGGTTTTTTCTTGTATCAAAAGAAGTTTTATCAAGAGTCATTCCTTTGTATGAAACAAAAACAGAATCTGCAACTGTAGGATTACTACCGTTTCCTTCTCTGTTTATTACATAATACATATTGTGAGGAATAACTTCATCATTCTCATCAATTAAATCAATTGTAAATGTTTTAACCTGGTCAAAAATTGGAGTTTTGTCTAAATTATCACCAGCAATTGTGTCTATTATAAGTTCAACTGAAGAATTTAAAGAAAGATTATCAAAATCTTCATAATTATAAAAATGAGTTTTCATAAATTCAATGATAGAATCATTTTCAATTACATATTGATCTTTAAGAGGCTCCAAGGGAACATTACTTATATCGTCATCACTATCAGAGTCAGAGCAAGAATTGAATAAAACGATAATAGATAAAAATAAAAGTAGAAATTTATATAAATTATTCATATAAAATAAATATGGCGCAAGATACAATTTTCTTATATTTTTAAAATATTTTAGAAGCTTATTTTAAAGTATGAGAATTGACCTTTTTTTATGGTATACTAGAATTTATAAATCGAGAACTACAGCAAGTAATTCATGCAAAAAAGGACATGTAAAAATTAATTCAAGTTCTGTTAAACCATCATTTGATGTTTTTAATGGCACAAAGTTTATTGTAAAAAAAAATCAGATTCTTTATCAATTTGAAATTTTAGATTTACCAAGTTCTAGAGTCGGAGCAAAAATTGTTAACTTATTTTTGAGAAATTTAACTCCAAAATCTGAAAATGAAAAAAAAGATATGATGGTAGGGATTAAAAATACTTTCAAATTTAAAGGCAAACCATCTAAAAAGGAAAGAAGAGATATCAATAACTTTTTAAACGAATAGTTATATTTGATAAAAAATTAAAAATTGGAAAATAAAATTTTAGATAATAACAAGATTAATAAAATAATTAAGCGATTAGCTTACCAAATTCTTGAAGGTAATTTGAAATCAGATGAAATTATTTTGATTGGTATTTTTAAAAATGGATATGAAATCGCAAAAAAAATAAAAATTGAGTTAAATGAAATTTGTGATGTAAATGTTCAACTCTTATTTGTGAAAATCAATAAGAAATCTCCTCTTGAGAAAGTCGTTTTTGAAAAAGACATTGAATATTTTAAAAACAAATCAATAGTTTTAGTTGATGATGTCTTAAATACTGGAAAAACTTTAATTTATTGTGTTAAAAACCTATTAGAAGTTGAATTAAACAACTTCAAAACTGTTGTACTAATTGACAGAAATCATAAAAAATATCCTGTAAAAGTGGATTACAAAGGAATCTCTCTATCTACATCTATGAATGATCGTGTAGAATTAGTTATTAAAAACAATAATAATTATGCAGTAATTAATTGAAAGTATCAATAATTTCCTCGCAAACATCATCTATAGTTTTGTTGTCACTACAATCAATTTTGTATGTTGACATATCATAAAATGGTTTTCTTTCAAAAAGATGTTTAGCTATAAACTCTTTTAATTCATTTTTATCTTTAAACCTTGAAATCATAGGTCTAAATTCTTTTTCATTAAATAATCTTTCATTTAATAAATTAAGTGAAGTGTTTATATAATATATCTGTTTAGTTATTTTTTTTATGATATCCATATTATCAAAATAACATGGTGTTCCGCCACCAAGTGAAATAATAGTTTTATCTTTTCTATTTAAAGTACTCAGCAGTACTTTTCTCTCAATATTTCTAAATTCAATTTCCCCTTTTGTCTCAAATATATTAGAAATAGACATTTGATATTTTTTAGCTCTTTCATCATCAAGATCTATAAAAGGCAATTTTATTTTGGAACTTAATTTTTTTCCAACCAAAGATTTACCTGATCCCATATAACCTACAATAATCAAATGAGAATTATCCATAAACAAACATTTATATAAGAACTCTTGAGTTTGACAAATTTATAAGAAAATCTCTTTGAATAATAAATTTATTGAACCTATATTTGCACCCTCTAATAAAGATAAGACTTGGTAGCTCAGTTGGTAGAGCATCTCCCTTTTAAGGAGAGGGTCCTGGGTTCGAGCCCCAGCCAAGTCACAAAGAGACCTGGTAGCTCAGTTGGTAGAGCATCTCCCTTTTAAGGAGAGGGTCCTGGGTTCGAGCCCCAGCCAGGTCACTTCTCAATTTTGCGCACGTGGCGGAATTGGTAGACGCGCTAGGTTGAGGGCCTAGTGGGAGTTAAATCCCGTGGAGGTTCAAATCCTCTCGTGCGCACTAACAATTAATTTAATGAGTAAAAAAATTTCTATAATTGGTTCAGGATTTTCATCTCTGGCCTCTGCATGTTATTTAGCCAAAAATGGTTTTAATGTTTCAATTTTTGAAAAAAATAACTCTTTAGGCGGAAGAGCTAGGCAATTTAAAATGAAAGGTTTTACATTTGATATGGGTCCTAGCTGGTATTGGATGCCCGACGTTTTTGATAAATTTTTTAATGACTTTGGAAAAAAAACTAGTGATTATTATAGTTTAAAAAAACTCAACCCTGCATATAGAGTATATTTTGGTAAAAACGATTTTATTGAAATAGAAGATTCTTTAGAAAAAATAAAAAAAGTTTTTGAAAAACACGAAAAAGGTAGTTCACTCGCTCTTGAAAAATTTATGAGTATTGCTAAAGAAAACTATTCTATTGCCGTTACTGACCTATTATATAAAATGCCTGGACTTTCGCCAATGGAGCTTGTCACAAAAAAAACAGTTTTAAAGGCAGGATCTTTTTTAAGTAACATTAGAAGAGAGGTTAGAAAAAATTTTAAAAATAAAAAATTAAGATCAATCCTTGAATTTCCAGTATTATTTTTAGGTGCAAAAGCATCTGACACGCCGGCTTTTTACAATTTTATGAATCATGCTGATTTTGGACTAGGAACTTGGCAACCAACAAACGGTTTTTATGATGTTGTTAATGCAATGGTTGATTTAGGCAAATCTCTTGGAGTAAAATATTACACTAACCACAATGTATCCTCATTAAATATTAATGAAGGAAAAGTTGAAAGTATAACAATTAACAATAAACTATTTGACAGTGATATAGTTCTTTCAGGAGCTGATTACGCTTATACTGAGAGTTTGATAGATCCAAAATATCGACAATATTCAAACAAGTATTGGATTAAAAAAACATGGGCTCCATCCTCTTTATTATTTTACGTAGGTTTCGATAAAAAAATCAAAAACGTATCTCATCATAATCTTTTTTTTGATACTGATTTTGATAATCATGCAAAAAATATTTACGATATTCCAGATTGGCCAAAAGATCCTCTATTTTATGCTAATTTTACTTCAATCACCAATCCAAAAACAGCACCCACAGGCTATGAAAACGCTTTTTTTTTAGTTCCAATTGCAACAAATCTGGAGGACAGTAATGATGTAAGAGAAAAGTATTTTAAAATCATCATTCAAAGACTAGAGAATTTGACTGATCAAAAACTCAAGAAAAATATTATTTTTAAAACCAGTTATTGTGTTAATGATTTTAAAAAAGATTATAATTCATATGGAGGTAATGCATATGGATTAGCCAACACATTATTTCAAACTGCTTTTTTAAGACCAAAAATTAAAAGTAAAAAACTTAAAAATTTGTACTTTTGTGGTCAGCTGACAGTTCCTGGACCCGGTGTTCCACCTGCAATTGTTTCTGGAAAACTAGTCAGTGATCTAATTTTAGTTGATGATAAAGCTATTTGACCAAGTAAGTGAAAGATGTTCTAAGATTGTTACTGAATCTTACAGTACCTCGTTTACATTAGCCACAAAAATGCTTGATTTCTCAATAAGACAAGATATATACAATATTTACGGATTTGTTCGTTTTGCAGATGAAATAGTTGATAGTTTTCATGAGTTTAACAAAAAAGAACTTTTAAATTTATTTGAAAATGATCTAAAAAAATCCATTAATGACAAAATTAGTTTAAACCCTATTCTTAATTCTTTTCAAAAAACCTTATACAAATATGATATTGATTATGAATTAGTAGATAGCTTTTTAAATAGCATGAAACTAGATTTAGACAAAAACAAATATTTAAGTAAAAAAGAGTTTGATCAATATGTATATGGTTCAGCTGATGTTGTCGGATTAATGTGTCTTAAAGTATTTGTTAAAGGAGATCAACAACAATATGAAGAACTAAAACCTTATGCAATGTCTCTTGGTTCAGCTTTTCAAAAAGTAAATTTTCTGAGAGATTTAAAAGCAGATCATGATGGGCTAAACAGAAGTTATTTCCCAAATTTAAATATTGAGAAATTTGACGAGAGTTCAAAACAAAGAATTCTTAAAGAAATCGATAATGACTTTTCTTATGCATTAAAAGGAATTTTCAAATTACCATCTTCAGCAAAATTTGGAGTATATACTGCTTATAAATATTATTTAAAACTTTTAAATAAATTAAGAAAAACTCATCCATTAAAAATAAAATCATCCAGAATTAGAGTTTCTAATTATCAAAAAGTTGATGTTTTGGCAAGATCTTATTTAAGATATAGACTTAATATTTTATAATGTACACAAGTATTTGGATTTTTACTGTAATTATAACTTTTTGTATCATGGAATTCGTTGCATGGTTTTCTCACAAATATATAATGCACGGTTTTTTATGGTTTTTACATAAAGATCATCACAAAAAGGACCATAATTCTTGGTTTGAAAGAAATGATATGTTTTTTTTACAATACGCTGCGATTAGTATATTTTTTACAGTTCTTTGGGGTGAATATAATTTTTGGTTGGGATTACCAATAGCAATTGGTATTTTTTTGTATGGTTTAGCATATTTTATAGTTCACGATATCTTCATTCATCAAAGATTTAAAATTTTTAGAAATATTGATAGTAAATATGCAAGAGGAGTAAGAAGAGCTCATAAAATTCATCATAAACATATAGGTAAAAAAGATGGAGAATGTTTTGGAATGTTGATAGTTCCTAGAAAATTCTTTAAATAAGAGCCATTTCAATTGCTGCAATAGCAACTTCGACTCCTTTATTCCCAAATTTACCACCACTTCTATCCAAAGATTGTTGAATATTATCATCTGTAAGAACACAAAATAAAACAGGACATTTTCCAAGTAAATTCAAATCTTTTATTCCGTTGGATGTAGCATGACAAATAAAATCAAAATGATTGGTTTCTCCTCTAATAACACTACCTATCGCAATAATAGCATCATAGCCTTTATCAATTAAAGAATTACAGCCATAAACTAACTCAAAACTTCCAGGAACGTATATTACTTCAATATTTTCATCAATAACATCTTTGTTTTTAAGTAGATTTAAACAACCGTCTAAAAGATTACGAGTTATTTGACTGTTCCATTTAGACACAACAATACCAAACTTTAAACCTTTAGCAGATGGAATTTTATCAAAATCAAGATTTTTTAAATTGCTATTAGCAGAGGACATTATGTTTATTTTACAAGATTTTTCTCAAACTGAACTTCTATTAAATTTGACTCCGCTGATTTTGGATAATTCTTTTTAATTATTGAATAATAATTTGAAGCTTTGTTTTTATTCTCTAAGTAAGAAGCAATATTAGCAGCCTTTAAAAGAAACTTAGGAGAGGTGAAATTATTTTCTGAAACTTTAAAAGCTGATTCGTAAAAACCTAGTGCTTCTTCAAGCTGATCAAGTTGAGCAAAAGAATCTCCAATACCTCCCAGAGCTAAAGCCATTAAGATTTTATCATCACTATCAAAATCTTCTAAAAATTTAATAGCATTCTTAAAATCTTTTAATTGAAAATATGCCATACCTGCACTGTAAGTAGCTAGGTTTGCAGCATGAGTGCCTGAATAATTTTCTATAATATCTAAAAAGCCATATTTACCATCAGCTCCGTTTAAAGATAAATTAAGTAAAGAATCACTATTTTCAGTATCAATAAGGGCTTGACCAAAAAAATTTTGAGCAGTAAATAATTCATTATTAGCTTCGTCAGATTTAGGGTCCAATATTAAACTAGAATAACCCAAAAAGCCAAGAACCATTACCACAACTAATAATAGAAAACCAATAATATAATTTTGATATTTAGCTACAATTTTTTCAGTGGATGATGCACTCTGATCAAGAGTTTCAAAAACTTCTGCAGTCGTACTTTGATTCTGATTTAAATCTTTATTTTTTCTCTTTAATCCTTTTTTTTTATACGTTGCCATAGTATTTCATAATATTGAGTAAAAATAAAATTTTATTCTAATGATTTAGGAATAAAACTAATTATTTTTATATAATTTGCAATGTTTACATTAATTTCTCTTTAATAACTAATGAAATCTCTTTTTCTTGAAAATATTACAATTGTTAATTATAAAAATATCGAATCTAAAAAATTTGAACTGGATCAAAAAATTAATTGTTTTATAGGAAATAATGGTGTTGGAAAAACTAATATTTTAGACTCTATTTATCATTTATCATCAGGAAAAAGCTATTTCAATTCTATAAATTCTCAATCTATCAAACATGATGAAAATTATATGTTTATTGAGGGAGACTTCAAAAAAAACAATGCCATTGAAAATATAATATGCAGTCTTAAAAGAGGAAAAAAGAAAACTTTAAAAAGAAATGGTAAAGTTTATAAAAAGTTTTCTGAACATGTTGGTCTTATTCCAATGGTTATGATATCACCTTCAGATAGAGATTTAATACAAGAGGGAAGCTCACTTAGAAGAAATTTTATTGACAACATAATTTCACAAAATAATAAGAACTATTTAATAAATTTAATTAACTATAACAAAGTTTTAATCCAAAGAAATGCTCTTTTAAAATTTTTTAACAAATCAAATTCTTTTGACATTGATAATTTAATAATTTATAATAATCAAATGTCAGAACTTAGTGTACCAATTTACGAAACTAGAAAACAGTTTTTTAAGAGTTTTAAACCAGTATTTTCAAAATACTACAATTTAATAAGTCAAAGTTCTGAAAGTATTGTTATAAATTATGAGAGTCAACTTGATTTTGAATCTATGGACAAACTATTGGAAAAAAATATTAATAAAGATAGAATAATGCAATTTACTAGTTGTGGAATTCATAAAGATGATTTAATAATGAGTATTGAAGGATATCCTATTAAAAAATACGGAAGTCAAGGACAGCAAAAATCTTTATTAATAGCTTTAAAATTAGCTCAATTTGAGTATTTAAAATCTGAATTTAATTCGTCTCCAATACTTTTACTTGATGACATTTTCGACAAACTCGATAATAATAGAGTTAGGCAATTAATAAATTTAGTAAACAATAATTTATTTGGACAGATCTTTATTTCAGATACTGATTTAGAAAGAACAAACAAAATTATAAGTGATATAGATTCAACAAGTAAAGTATTTAATGTATGAAAAGAAATTTTGAATCTAAAAGCTTAAAAAAAATTTTAAATAATTTAATCGACAACTCAAATAAATTAAACTCAGGCTTAAACAATATTAAAGTTCAAAACTTATGGAAAGACATCATGGGTAAAAATGTAAATTCTTACACAGATGAAATTTTTTTAAAAAATACAACTCTTTATGTTCATTTATCTTCCTCAGTTCTTAGACAAGAATTAAATTATGGAAGACAAAAAATTATTGATATGTTAAATAAAGAATTAGGAAAAGAAATAATAAAAAAAATTGTATTAAGATAAAATTTCGTCATCTGAAAAATGAAATGTTCCTTCAATTTCAGCATTTTCATCGCTATCTGATCCGTGAACTGCATTTTCTCCCATTGAAGTTGCATATAAACTCCTAATTGTACCCTCTTTAGCCTCTGCAGGGTTTGTTGAACCAATAAGCTTTCTAAACTCCTCAACTGCATTTTCTTTTTCTAAAATAGCTACTACAATTGGTCCCCTACTCATAAAGGATACAAGTTCTCCATAAAATGGACGTTCACTATGAACTTGATAAAATTTTTCAGCTTTTTCCTTAGTAAGCTTAGTAAGTTTCATAGCAATTATTTTGAAGCCTGAAGCAATAATTTTATTTAAAATCGCACCTATATGTCCGTTTTCTACAGCATCAGGTTTTATCATTGTAAAAGTTTTATTACCCATATTATATTTTTGTGCAAACGTAAGAAAAAAATGGATTTAATAGAATTAACAATATATTGTATTTTTAATAAGTGATTAATATATCTATAATTGGAACTGGAAACGTAGCATATCACTTAAGTAATGCTTGTTTAAATAATAAAGAAATTAATTTAAATCAATTGTATGGAAGAAAAAACAAACTTCCAGTTAAATTTAACCAATCAATAAATTACACTTCAGATTTAGGGAGTCTAAAACCGTTTGATCTTTGTTTAATATGTGTAAGTGACGATCAAATTGAACATATTTCAAATAAAATAAAGGCTGAACCGTATAGCATAATATTGCATTGTTCTGGTTCAACTTCAATAAATGCTTTAAATCAGCATTCTAATTTTGGTGTATTTTATCCTGTTCAAACTTTTAGTGTAGGCAAAAAGATAGATTTCAATAAGATTCCAATAGCAATTGAAAGTAATTCAAAAAAAAATTTAAAAAAAATTAAAGATTTTGCTTGTTTACTTTCAAAAAAAGTAATTGAAGCTAATAGTGAACAAAGACAATCTATTCACGTTGCAGCTGTTTTTGCTAGTAATTTCACAAATTATATGAGAATTATTGCAGACGAAATACTAGAAAACAATAATATAGATACTAAAGTATTAGATCCATTAAGTGAGGAAACGGCAGAAAAATTAAAATTTTTAAACCCTAAAGACGCACAAACCGGACCAGCTCTTAGAAACGACATAAAAACTATGAAAAAACATTTAAATTTACTAAAAGGCTCTAGTCATCAAAAAATATATAAGATAATTAGCTCAGGAATAATAAAATTAAAAAAATGAATTATAAGGAAAAGTTAAATAAAATAAAAACATTTGTATTTGATATTGATGGTGTATTTACAGATGGTAAAATTCTTGTTGATAGTAAAGGTAACGAATCTAGAAATTTTAATACAAAAGATGGTATTGCAGTAAAAATGGCAATAGATCTTGGATATAATGTTGCTATTATTACCGGTGCAAATAATGCAGGAATTAGGTTAAGGTTAAACCGCTTAGGTGTTAAAAATGTTTACATTAATTCTTATGACAAAGTGAAAGATTTAAATGATTTTGCAGAAAAAAATAAAATAGATTTAAATGAAACTGTTTATATGGGAGATGACCTTCCAGATATTTTCCCAATGAAATTAGTTTATCTCAAAGTTTGCCCATTCGATGCAGCCCCTGAAGTAAGAGAAATTTCAGACTACATTTCAAATAAAAAAGGTGGTAAAGGTTGTGTAAGAGATTTAATAGAACAGACTCTTAGATTACATGGCAAATGGAATTTGAATAAAAAAAATCAAAATATTTGATTAATGTTCCTAAATAAATTAGAAAACTATAATGTTTTACTTGCTTCAAATTCAAAAAGAAGACACGAATTATTATCACAACTGAATATAAATTTTAGTCTAATCAATCAGAAAACTGACGAATCTTTTTCAGAAAAATTAAAAGAAGATCAGATAACTGATTATTTGGCAAAAAAAAATCTTCATTCTTTCTAAAAAAATTAAAGAAAAATGATATTCTCATAACTTCTGATACAATAGTATGGCATAAGAATAAAGCACTTGGAAAACCTAAAAGTAAACAAGAAGCATTCAATATGATTAAATCTTTAGAAAACGATTACCATCAGGTCATATCTTCAATCTGTATTTCAACTTTAAAAACTCAAGTTATTGTTAATGAAAAAACAAAAGTTTATTTTGACAAAATAAACGAAGATGATTTACTTTATTATGTAAATAGCTCTGATGTGACAGACAGAGCCGGTGGTTATGGAATTCAAGACTTTATTGGATCTGTTGTTATAAGTAAAATAGAAGGAAGTTATAATAACGTATTAGGATTTCCAACAAATAAATTTATTAAAACAATAAATTCAATGGATCTATGAAATGGCGTAGAGCTTACAGCATAATATTATTTTTAAATATAATCTATATTATATTTTACATAATTCTAACTTATTACTACTCATAACTATGTCATCAATTGATTGGTTTATTTTAATTGGAACAATATCCTTAATAGTCATTTACGGAGTATATAAAACAAGAAAATTTAATACAATAAAAGATCATCTTAAAGGTGGTGAATCCGCTAATTGGTTGACAATCGGACTTTCTGTTATGGCTACTCAAGCAAGTGCTATTACTTTCTTATCTACACCTGGTCAAGCCTTTGATGAAGGAATGGGTTTTGTGCAATTTTATTTTGGACTACCACTAGCAATTATTGTAATTTGTATGGTTTTTATCCCAATTTACCATAAACTTAAAGTTTACACTGCTTACGAATATTTGGAACAAAGATTTGACGGGAAAACTAGAACTTTAGCTTCAATCTTATTTTTAGTTCAAAGGGGATTGGCGGCTGGAATAACGATTTTTGCACCAGCAATTATTTTATCTACCATATTAGGTTGGGATTTAAAAATATTAATTTTTACAATTGGCACATTAGTTATTATTTATACAGTAAGTGGAGGAACAAAAGCAGTAAGCATAACCCAAAAACAGCAAATGTTTGTTATCATGATTGGTATGCTAATAGCATTTGTTCTGATATTGAATTCTTTACCTGAAAATATCAACTTTAGTAATGCTTTAAAACTAGCAGGAATTGGAGGAAAAATGGAGATTGTAGATTTTTCTTTTGATATTGAGAAAAAATATACTTTTTGGAGTGGAATTACAGGTGGATTTTTTTTAGCTCTTTCTTATTTTGGAACTGATCAAAGTCAAGTTCAAAGATACCTTTCAGGAAAAAGTGTTAAAGAAAGTCAATTAGGTCTAATGTTTAATGCTGTTTTAAAGATCCCGATGCAATTCTTTATTTTATTGACTGGCGTAATGGTATTTATTTTTTTCGAATTCAATGATGCCCCCATAAACTTTAATCCTCAGGTTACTAATTATTTAGAGGAAGTTCAAAACGAAGATTATTTAATAGAAAAAGAAAAATTCATTTCATTAAGACAAGAAAAAAAAGATTTACAGTTAAAATATATACAAAACAATGATCCGTTAAATGCATATCCAACCGATAAAAAGATTGCTGAACTACATACTCAGGAGAAGGAAATCAGACAAAAGGTAAAAGCAATCACAAATGAAATAGCTCCCTCCTCTGTTGAAACAAATGATTTAGATTATATTTTTATTTTTTTTATTTTAAACTATTTACCCAAGGGTTTAATAGGATTGTTACTTGCGGTAATTCTCAGTGCAGCCATGTCGTCTACAGCATCAGAACTTAATGCATTATCTACTACAACTGTCATTGACTTATATAAAAGAAATCACATAGTTAAGAAATCTGACAATCATTATTTAAACGCATCAAAATGGTTTACAGTAATGTGGGGAGTAATTGCAATAATATTTGCAAGCGTTGGGAGGTTATTTGAAAACTTAATCGAACTAGTTAATTTAATTGGATCACTTTTTTATGGTACTGTTTTAGGAATTTTTATTGTTGCTTTTTTCTTTAAAAAAATAAATGGAAATCAAGTTTTTTACGCAGCATGTTTATCTCAAATTTTGATATTTTTTATATACGGATTTTTTGAAATTGGCTACCTATGGTTGAACTTTATTGGAGCAATAATGACTATACTATTTTCTAATATCTTTAAAAAATAAAATTATTTTTTACTTAGTCTTTTGTAAATAATTTCTAAACTATTTATTCCATCAATTGCTTTGTTATCTTTTGCGTTTTCATATCCTCTTTTTGCATACTTCAATGCTTCATTTAGTCTTCCAGCCTTTTCGTAAATAAGCGCTTTGTATCTTAAATGCCAATATCTTAAGTCGTCGGAATCTTTATAGGCTTTATTAATCCAGTCCAATGCTTTTTTTATATCTATATCCTCTTCATAGTAATACATAGCTGCTCTACTGTAATCATTAGATGACGGATTTCCATTCATTATTTTATCAATGTTATTAATCATTTTATCTTTAGTTAAAGCATCTACAGTGAAAATTGCCACTTTGTTATCCCACGCAATATTAAGAGTTGAACCATTATTTGAAATATTTTCAAATGAGATTGTGAACGTTTCAACATTATAAGGCAGATTGATAAAATTAGTTTCAATACGAGCCTTAATTAGAGAATCATCAAAATATGGAAGTGAACCCCAAGCCTCAGTTTTTTCATAAATGACTAAGTCAAGCTTAGATTCAGTTGGAACAGAATAAACATGATATTCACCAGCTCCAATTAATTGATTATTAATTTTTACGTCATCAGAAAATGAAATAGTGGTTGGATTATTTGCACCTGTTCTCCAAATTTTATTGAAAGGAACTAATCCACCAAAAATCTTTCTTCCTTTTTTGGAGGGTCTTGAATAATCTAAATTTACTTTAACAAGACCTATGATTTGTGAAATATTTGTTCTTGGACTTGCATTAGGAGATTTTAGTTGAGCAAAGGATGATGAACCGATAATTAAAGATAGTATCAGCAGAAATGATTTTTTTTTCATGGTTTTAAAGTTGGTATACTTTTTGAAAGTTATTAATAAATTTAGAAAGTTGAAATTATATCAAATTAAAACAAAACAAAGGCTGCCAATTTCTTTAGAAAAAGCCTGGAATTTTTTAAGTAATCCAAAAAATCTTGCTGAAATAACTCCCACTTATATGAATTTTAGAATATTAAGTGGAGCCGATAAAAAAATTTTTCCTGGGCAAATAATACAATACAAAGTAAGTCCTTTATTAGGTTTAAATCTTAACTGGGTTACCGAAATTACTCACGTAGTCGATAAACAATATTTTGTTGATGAACAACGATTTGGTCCATATTCCCTTTGGCACCACAAACATTTCATAAAAGAAATTGATGGAGGTATTGAAATGGTAGATGTCGTAGATTACAAACTTCCCTTTGGAATTCTAGGTCAAATTGCTCATCCCTTGTTTGTTAAAAATAAATTAAAACAAATCTTTAAGTTCAGAGAAAATAAACTAAATGAACTTTTTGGAAAACTATAATAAAATGAAAAAAAATATATTATTTATTGGTGGATCAACTGGAATAGGATTCGAAACAATTAAATTAATTCATAATGAACACAATGTATTTGTGGCTTCCAGATCTGATGAGAGTTTTTCTGACTTAAATATTACCCATATAAAATATGATATTCTTTCTGATGATTTTAATATTGAAGCTGTTCCTGAAAAGCTTCATGGATTTGTTTATTGCCCAGGAAGTATTAATCTAAGACCTTTTAGAAGTATAAAGCCATCAACTTTTGAGGAAGATTTAAATATAAATTTCATATCAATGGTAAAAACTTTGCAAATAGTAATTAATAACTTAAAAAAATCAGAAAATTCAAGTATTGTGTTATATAGTACAGTAGCTGTAAAAGTTGGTATGCCTTTCCACACTAGTGTTTCGGCTTCAAAAGGTGCAATTGAAGGATTTGCGAGATCTTTAGCTGCAGAATACGCTCCAACTGTCAGGGTTAACATTGTTGCGCCCTCACTTACAAATACTCCTATGGCCGAGAGATTTTTAAATAATGACATTAAAAAAGAAAAAGTTAGTGAGAAACACCCATTAAAAAGATTTGGAAATCCTTGTGACATTGCAAATATTACTGCATTTTTATTAGAAGACAAAAGCTCCTGGATCACAGGTCAAACATTTGGAGTTGACGGAGGAATGTCAATAATCAATTTATCATAATTGAAAGATAAAATTTCTATATTTTGGTTTAGAAGAGACCTGAGATTAAATGATAATACAGGTCTATTTCACTCGCTAAATGAAAATTCAAAAGTTCTTCCTCTCTTTATTTACGACACCAATATAATTAGTCAACTTAAAAATAATGACCATAGACTTCATTTTATTAATACATCGATTAATAAAATGAACCATTTGCTAAAAAAAGAAAATAAATTTATTTATAAACTTAAAGGCGATCCTCTTGATGTATTTAAAAGTCTTTTAAAAAATTTCAATATTGAAAAAGTATATACAAATAGAGATTACACACCCTATGCTATAAAGAGAGATTCTAAAATCAAAAAATTATTGAATGATAACGATATAGAATTTAATGACTATAAAGATCATGTTCTTTTTGAAAAAAATGAAATTACAAAAGATGATGGATCTCCTTACAAAGTATATACTCCATATTCAAGAAAATGGATTTCAAGAATGATAGAGCAAGGAATAGATGAGTATAAATCAGAAAATTTAACTAAAAATTTCATTGATTTAAGTATTGGTTTAGATTCTGATACAGTCAACCTTCAAAAGAATAACATTAATTTTTTAAAAGTTGATACTTCTTCTAATTTAATTGATCAATATGAGTTTATTAGAAATTTTCCCTCGAAGGATGGAACTTCTAAAGTAGGTGTAGAACTAAGGTTTGGAACAATAAGTACTAGAAAATTGATAAAAAAAGCATATGAATCTAATAATAAAACGTATTTAAAAGAGCTTATATGGAGAGAGTTTTTTCAACAAATATTATATCATTTTCCTAAAACAGTAACTAATAGTTTTAAACCATTATACGATAGAATTGAATGGATTAATAATGAAGGTGATTTCAAAAAATGGTGTGATGGAGAAACTGGTTACCCACTTGTAGATGCTGGAATGAGAGAACTAAATAATACAGGTTTTATGCATAACAGAGTTAGGATGCTGGTTGGTAGCTTTCTGTGTAAACATTTATTAATTGACTGGAGATGGGGTGAGGCTTATTTCAGAGAAAAACTTTTTGATTATGAGACTGCAAGTAATGTTGGGAATTGGCAATGGGTAGCTGGATGTGGAGTTGATGCAGCTCCATATTTTAGAATATTTAATCCATCAGAACAATTAAAAAAGTTTGACAAAGAATTAAAATATACTAAAAAATGGGTTCCGGAACTTAATTCGGATAAATATGTTGAACCTATAGTTGAACACAAATTTGCAAGGGAAAGATGCCTTTTAACTTATAAAAAAGCATTGGGTAAATGAGTTGCATTAATATTATTTTTCCAAATCAATTATTTGAAAAAAGCTTTTCAATATTTAATAAATGTAAAACATATTTGATTGAAGAAAATTTATTTTTTAAACAATATAATTTTCACAAACAAAAAATATTTTTTCACAGGAGCTCAATGAAAAGTTACGAAAACTTCTTAATTAAAAAAGGGGTTGAAGTTATTTATATAGATTCAAATGATGAAAATTCAGATATTAGAAACTTTATTAACAACGTTGAAATTTCGAAAATAAATATATATGATCCAGAGGATAATTGGTTAGAAAAGAGAATAAAAGAAACTTGTAAAATAAAAAAAATTGAAATTAAAATTTATGAAAATCCTTTATTTCTAATATCAAAAGATTCTCTTTTTCCATTTTTTAATCCTGAAAAGAAGAAATTATTTCAAACATCATTTTATAAAAGCCAAAGAAAAAAATTTAATATTCTTATCAATGAATATGACAAGCCAACAGGGGGAAAGTGGACATATGATGATATGAATAGAAAAAAATTTCCTAAAAATAAAAAAACCCCTGTTATTGATTACACAAAAATAAAAAACAAAAACTTTTTAGATTCTTATAACTATGTAAAAAATAATTTTTCTAAAAATTTTGGGGAAATTAATTCTTTACAACTCTATCCAACTGATTTTAAATCAGCAAAAATTTGGTTTAATAATTTTTTAAAAACAAGGTTTGATGAGTTTGGAATTTACGAAGATGCTGTTTTGATTAATGAATCAATAATTAATCATAGTGTCATATCACCACTCATTAATTCTGGTTTATTAGATCCCAACTATATAGTAAAAACTAGTTTAGATTATTATAAGAAATATTATATCCCACTTAACTCAATAGAGGGTTTTATAAGACAAATTATAGGATGGAGAGAGTTCATAAGGGGAGTCTATTATTCAAAGGGAACTGAAGAAAGAACAAAAAATTATTGGAATTTTAAAAGAAAAATTCCAAAGTCATTTTATGAGGGTTCAACTGGAATTGATCCAATTGACGATACAATAAAAAAAGTTAAAAAAACTGCGTATGGAAACCATATCGAAAGATTAATGATTCTAGGAAATTTCATGGTTTTATGTGAATTTGACCCCGATGAAGTATATAAATGGTTCATGGAAGTTTTTATAGATTCATATGATTGGGTTATGGTTCCTAATGTATACGGAATGAGTCAATTTGCTGATGGAGGGATGATGTCTACAAAACCTTACATAAGTAGTAGTAATTATATTATCAAAATGAGTGATTATAAAAAAGGGAAATGGTGTGAGATTTGGGATGGTTTATTTTGGAATTTCATGGACAAACAAAGAGATTTCTTTAAAAAAAATCCAAGAATGAGAATGCTTATAAAAAGTTATGATAAAATGGATTTAAAGAAAAAAGAAAAACTTTTATTAGATGCTGATGATTTTTTAAATAATCTTTAAAATGAAAAGCTTAAGTCAAGAACAAATAGATAGAATAATAGAAATGGCTTGGGAGGATAGGACTACATTCGAAGCAATAAAATTCCAATTCAAGTTAAGTGAAAAAGATGTTATAACAATTATGAGACAAGAAATGAAGTCGAAAAGCTTCGCAATGTGGAGAAAAAGAGTTCAAGGAAGAAAAACAAAACATACAAAATTGCGTGAAAATTCTGTAAAAAGATTTAAATGCTCTAGACAACGTACAACAGGAAATAAAATCTCTAAGAGAAACTAAATTCTTTTTATTTGTGCTCCTAAAAGTCTCAATTTTTCATCAATATTTTCATAACCACGATCAATTTGTTCAATATTATGAATGATACTTTCTCCTTGGGCAGAAAGAGCTGCAATCAATAAAGAAATACCTGCTCTAATATCAGGAGAAACCATTGTAGTAGACTTAAGCTGAGATTTGAAATCATGACCAATTACATTAGCTCTGTGAGGATCACAAAGAATAATTTTAGCACCCATGTCAATTAATTTATCTACAAAAAATAATCGACTTTCAAACATTTTCTGATGAATTAACACGCTTCCTTTCGATTGAGTAGCAACTACTAAAACTATACTTAATAAATCTGGTGTAAATCCAGGCCATGGTGCATCTGAAACAGTTAAAACTGAACCATCAATATAATTTTGAATTTCATATCCATTTTTATGTTCGGGTATGAATATATCGTCGTTTATTTTTTCAACTTTTATTCCTAGTTTTCTAAAAACATTTGGAATTTGACCCAAATTATCCCAACTAACATTTTTGATTGTAATTTCGCTTTTAGTCATAGCCGCTAAACCAATCCAACTTCCAATTTCAATCATGTCAGGCAATAGCTTGTGAATTGTCCCTGAAAGATATGATACTCCATTAACAATAAGTAAATTAGAACCAACTCCTTTAATATTTGCACCCATTGAAATAAGCATTTTACACAACTGTTGAATATATGGTTCACAAGCAGCATTATATATTTGTGTTTCTCCAATAGCTAATACTGCAGCCATTAAAACATTTGCAGTTCCAGTTACCGAGGCTTGATCTAGTAATATGTAATTACCATATAATTTTTCAGATTCAACTCCATAAAAATATTCTTCATTATTATATCTAAAAGATGCTCCCAATTCAATTAAACCTAAAAAATGAGTATCTAATCTTCTTCTTCCAATTTTATCTCCACCCGGTTTAGGAATATAACCTTTTCCAAATCTTGCTAACAGTGGACCAACTATCATTATGGATCCTCTCAAGCTACTTCCTTTATTCTTAAATTCTTTTGATTGTAAATAATCTATATTTACATTATCTGCTTTAAATGAAAATTTATTGTTACTTAGTTTTTCAACTTTAACTCCAATAGACGATAACAAATCAATAAGTTTAAGAACATCTATAATTTCAGGAATATTGTCTATAATGACCTTTTCTGGTGTAAGAAGACTAGCACAAATAACCTGTAATGCTTCATTTTTGGCACCTTGAGGAGTAACTTCCCCTTTAAGTTTAATTCCACCTTTAATAGAAAAAGTACCCATAAAATAATTTAATTATTATTTCTTTTTTTGAAGTTTCTATAATGCTTTTTGTTATTCTTGTTAGTTTGGGAATTTCCAAATTTTTTGTTTGATAATTTTATCAAATTCTGAGATTCAGAAAGTGATTTTTCTTTTGAATCGTATACAATTTTACCATTAGAAAGTTCATTTAAATGGGAAAAAATAACATCATCTTCAACTGTATCTTTATTCCAGTTTAAGAAACATTTTTTCATATGATTAGCAATCACATAAACAAGTTGCTTTTTCATTTCTCCTTCCTCCCAACTAACAGCAATATCAATCATTCTTTTAATATTATTTCCATAGAATCTATATTTTGGAAAATTTTGAGGATATTCTAATTTATCAGGTCGTTCTTCATATACTTCTTTGGATGGTAAAGGATATGGTGAATCTATATCTAATTCAAAATTAGACATAATAAATAACTGATCCCATAATTTATGTTGAAATTCAGGAACATCCCTTAAATGTGGATTCATGTTCCCCATAACTCCAATTATAGCTTTTGCTAAATTATTTCTCTTTACTCTATTATTACATTCCAAAGCTTGATCAATCATTTTATGTAAATGTCTGCCATATTCAGGAATAATAAGCTTTGTCCGTTCAGTATTGTATTGTAAATTTTCTATCAATGTTTGTGTAATTTAATTGTGAAGTTCTACAAATTTACTAAATTAAATTATAATGAAATTATCCCTTTTATTTTTGAGGCTAATTTATATTTTTCAATAACAAAGTATGGAGATTCCATAACTGCAATCAAAGAAACACTAGTAAAATTATTGTTTGAAGATTTTCTAAATGAAATTTTCACATCTTTAAGATCATCAAAAATAGATTCTAACTCTGAAATATCACTGTTGTTAGATTTTAATATAAACTTAAATTGATATTTGCTCGGCCAAACTGAGGAATTTAGCAACTGCTCTTCAAGTTTTGAGTAAAAATCCTCACTACTATTCATGTGGTAAATATATTATAAATACTATTAATTGATTATTTTGCGGATTAAATTTATGTATAAAAAAATTCTAATTACTGGAGGACCTGGAACAGGAAAAACTGAATTAGTTAAAGGGCTTGAAAAAAAAGGATATGAATGTGAGCATGAAATAGTCAGAAAACTCACTGAAGAAGGTCAAAAAAAAGGAATTGAGCAACTATTTCTAAAAGATCCAATAGAGTTTAGTAATAAACTAATGAATTTAAGATTAGAACAATTTAAAACATCATCAAAAAAATCACATGTATTTTTTGATAGAGGAGTTCATGAAATTATTGCTTATTTAAATTTTCTAGAAATTGAATTTGATAAAATTTTGTTCAATAAATCAAAAAATGTAGTTTATGACCATATTTTTATTCTACCTCCATGGAGAGAAATTTATAGGAATGATAATGCCAGGTATGAAAGTTTTGAAGATTCTGTTAAAATTTATAATGAAATTTCTAATATATATAAAGAACTAAATGTTGAAATTATAGTGTTAGAAAAAACATCTATTAAAAACAGAATTGATAAAATTTTAAAAAAAATTGATAGTTCAAAAGATGAAATCTAAAAGTTTAAATATAATTTTCATGGGTTCACCTGATTTTGCGGTAAAGAGCTTAGAAGTTCTTATAAAATCAAAACACAATGTGATAGCTGTTGTAACTTCCCCAGATAAAAAAGCAGGTAGAGGTAAAAAGATTAAATTTTCTGATGTAAAAAATTTTTCAATAAAACACAAACTAAAGATTTTTCAACCAACTAATTTAAAAGATGAAAATTTCATTAAAGAAATCAAATCTCTAAAGCCTGAAGTTTTTATTGTAGTTGCTTTTAGAATGCTTCCCGAAAATGTATGGAAAATTCCGAATCTGGGGACAATAAATTTACATGCATCAGTTCTTCCAAATTTAAGAGGAGCAGCTCCAATTCACTGGTCAATTATAAATGGTCTTGAAGAAACAGGTGTAACTACATTTTTTATAAACGAGAAAATAGATTGTGGAAAAATTATTCAGCAATCTAAAGTAAAAATTGAAAAAAATGATAACACAGGGATTTTATATAATAAATTAAAAATTATAGGATCTAAACTATTAATTTCAACTTTAGATTTTATCCAAACAAAAGATTTTAAAACTAAAAATCAAGATTTTTCTCAAGACTACTTGATCGCACCTAAGCTAAATAAAACTAATACCAAAATTAATTGGAACGAAAATTCAGAAACAATTCACAATAAAATTAGAGGATTATCTCCATTTCCTGTTGCTTGGTGTAAATTCATGAAAAATGATAAAATTCTAAAAATTTATAAATCTAAATTAACTTCAAAAAAAACACCTAAAACTGCTGATACTGGCAAGTTAATTTTTGATAAAAATTCTATTTTTATAACAACAAATAATTATTTGATTGAAATTCTAGAATTACAAATTGAGGGCAAAAGAATTATGAATAATATTGAATTTTCAAACGGTTATAAAATTTTAAAAAATCAGCAACTACATTGAAAAAAGGAAACATTTTATACGCTAACCCAACTTGTAATAATGATGTAAACTTTAGAAGATCTGTTGTCATTATAGTTGAAGAAAATAATTTTGGTTATGTTGGATTTATTATAAATAAAAAATCAATTTATTCAACGTTAGATTTAATACCCGAAATAAAAGAAAATTTCGAAATATTTGATGGAGGTCCTGTTGAAAAAGAAAATCTTTATTTCATTCACAATGTCCCAAATCTTATAAAAAATTCAATTGAAATCAAAAAAAATTTGTACTGGGGTGGTAATTTTGAGCAAGTAGTTAATCATATAAATAGAAAAAAAATAAGAAAAAATAATATCAAGTTTTTTCTAGGATACTCAGGTTGGAATAAAGATCAATTAGAGAATGAATTAGAAACCAAATCCTGGATAATTAGTGAAGATGACAAAATCGATGAAAAAACTTTTAATGATTATATTTATTTATGGAAAAATAAATTAAACGAGCTTGGTGGCGAATATTTATTATGGTCTAATTCGCCAGAAAATCCTCAACACAATTAATTTCTAATTCTTAATTTGATTATTAATTATTTCTAAAAACCTTAGAGCTAATAGATTTGAAAATTTTTTTTTTCTATAATTAGTAATAGGTGTAATTCCTGAAATAGTATTGGTCATCCAAATTTCATCTCCAGATAACAATTCAAAAGGTGAAAAATTTTCCTCAATTATTGAAATATCAGGTACTAATTTAGAAAAACTTAATATTTTTTTTCTCATTATTCCTTTTAAACAACCCGAAGATAAAGGAGGTGTTTTAATATTATTATTTTTTACAAAAAATAAATTACCATTATAAAATTCTACAACATTTTTCTCATGATTAAGTAAAATACAGTTATCTAATCCATTTTCTTTAGCAAAAATTCCAGCTAAAACATTAATTATTTTATTATTTGTCTTTAAATTGGAAAGTAAGTCATTATTCATATAATAATCCTTAAAAAGATCAACCTTGTAATTAGCCTCACTTATTTCATATAAATTATTTGAATCTGTTTTAACATTAATAATAAAATTTGGAAGCATTGAATTAGGACTGTACAAACCTCCACCAGATCTATATACTGATAATCTAATTCTTCCAGAAAAGTTAGAACTTATCTTACTAAATGTATTTTCAATATGTAATTTGAAAAACTCAGGTGTATAATTTAATGGGATTTCTAATCTAATTACCCTTAAAGATGACATTAATCTCAAATAATGATCTTCCCAAAAAATAATTTTATTGTTAATTACTTTTATCGTTTCAAATACACAGTCTCCGTATAAAAACCCTCTATTTAATAAATTAGGTTCATTACCTTCGAAAATTTTACCATTATAATTAATCATGAATTGTTATGAGGATCCAACTAGTTTTTTTAAGTCTGTAATTTGACTCTCCCAAAGCATTTTAGATTCCTCAATCTCGTCTTCATAAGCAAAGTCAGTTATCATTAATGATACATCTTTTGTTATTTCATCTACTACTATTCTAATTTCAAAAAAACATTTATCCTGATCATCTGAATCATCCATCCATCTAAACCTAACAAGGGTATCAGATTTTGAAGAAATCAAATCTGCTTTTTCTTCAAAACCGTCCCATATAAATATAAAGGACTTTCCTCTAGAATTTACATCATCTGCAAACCATTCACATAGACCAGATGCTGAAGAAATATACTGATATAACATACTTGGTGAGGCATGTATTGGAAATTCAATTTCAAACTTTTTTTTTGATTCCATAAAATAGCAATATATAGATTAAATTAATTCTACAAAAAGAATTTTAAATATTTTTTACTCATAGTTTGAGCCTTTATAATTTGTTTATATATTTACGCGCATTTTATGATGGCGAGATAGCTCAGTCGGTTAGAGCGTCGGATTCATAACCCGGAGGTCGGGAGTTCAAGTCTCCCTCTCGCTACTACAACACTAAAAACAGTTGTTCTATTTAGTCTAACTTTTTTTAAATTTCACATACGATTAATTTAAAAATCCTATATTTTTAAACATTAATAAATCAGAGAATAAAACATTTTTAAAAATCATTATACTAATTTTAAAAAAATAAAAAACTTAGATCTGTTAAAAGTGATATTATTTTTAGAAATGATGTTATAAAAAAAAAAATTGTAATATAAAAAAAGCTTTCACCTTTTTATTACGGCTTCTATAAACTCGTTAAGTTGGTAATTTAATTGTTCTCCAGTTAACATGTTTTTTAGTAAAACTATCCCGTTTTTTCTTTCATTATCTCCAAAAATAATTACCGTAGAAACATTATGTTTATCTGCGTAATTAAATTGTTTATTTAGTTTAACGTTATCAGGATAAATCAAAACTTCTCTATTTTTATTTCTAATTTCATCAATATAAGGTGATATAAATTTCAAGTTATCAATACCAAAATTTGCTACCATAAACTCAAAGCTTTTATCTAAATATTCTGGGAATAAATTACTTTCTTCCAATAATAAATAGATTCGATCGAGTCCAAATGAAATACCAACACCACTCATATTATTTAAATTGAACTTGGATGTTAAATCATCATATCTACCACCACCTCCAATTGACCCAATTCTAGTGTTTGTTTTTGATGAAACTTCAATAATTGTTCCAGTATAATAGTTTAAACCTCGGGCTAATCTTAGATCAAATTTAAGATCATTAACCAAATTATTAGATGAGAAAAAATTTAATATTTGATCGATTTCATCGATTGCTAAAATCGAATCAGAATTTTTTATAAATATTTTTTTTAAGTATGTTAAATCAAATTCTTTCTCTGATAAAATATTTTTTAATTGTTTTTCGGAAAAATTTGAGGAAATTAATTTTATTTCCTCTAATACTTTATCTACACCAATTTTATCAATCTTATCTAAAGCACTTATAAATTTCATTATATTTTTATCTGCACCAAAATGGCAAGCTAATCCTTTTAGAATTCCTCTATGATTAATTTTTAAAACTAGATCTTTAAAGCCTAATTGATTAAAAATAGAGTCGTACATTTTAATCAACTCAATTTCTTGAATTATAGAATTACTTCCTATAACATCTGCATCACATTGTGTAAACTCTTGAAAACGTCCATGTTGAGGACGATCTGCTCTCCAAACATTTTGTATTTGAAATCGTTTAAATGGAAATATGATTTCATTTTGATGTTGAGACACAAACCTAGCTAGAGGAACAGTCAAATCGTATTTTAGACCTTTTTCGGAGACAGATCTAACAAAGGAATTTAAATCACCTGATTGGAGTGAAAGAATATCAGCTTTTTTTACTTTATCACCTGAATTTAAAATTTTAAATACAAGTTTATCTCCCTCACTTCCATACTTATCGAGAAGAGTTGAACTTTTCTCTAAAGCAGGAGTCTCTATTTCAGAAAATCCAAAATTTTTAAAATTCCTTCTTAAAATATTAATAATATAATTTCGCTTAGAAAGTTCTAGTGGAAGAAAATCCCTAGTACCTTTTGGATTTAAAGGTGATATTGACATAAATTGTTATATAAAACAAATATCTGATTTTTTTAATAAAATCAGATAAAAAAATTATACAAACAAATAAAACTAGTCTTCTTCTTTTACGACTTCAAAAGAAAACTCTTGAATTACATTTCTATGTAATCTTAACGAAGCATTGTAAGTTCCAATTCTTTTTACAGTACCACCTTGAACTTTAATGATCTTTTTATCAAAATCAAAACCTAAATTAGATAATTTTTCACTTAAATCAGAGTTTGATATGGAGCCAAATAATTTACCACCATTTCCAGACTTTGCGCTAATTGTTATTTCAAGGTTTAATAGCTTTTTAGCAATTTTATTAGCTTCTTCAATTTCTTTCTTTTCTTTAAATTCTCTTTGCTTAATATTTTCGGCTAATACTTTTTTAGCAGATGGAGTTGCTAAAACTGCAAATCCTTGGGGAATTAAATAATTTCTTCCATATCCGTTTTTAACAGAAACAATATCATCTTTAAATCCCAGGTTGGGCACATCATTTTTTAAAATTAATTCCATAATAATTATTTTAACATGTCTGCTTGATAAGGTAATAATGCTAGGTGTCTTGCTCGCTTTACAGCAACAGAAACTTTTCTTTGATATTTTAGAGAGGTACCTGTTAATCTTCTAGGCAGAATCTTTCCTTGTTCATTAATAAACCTTAAAAGAAAATCTGGATCTTTGTAATCAACATATTTAATACCAGATCTTTTAAACATACAATATTTCTTGTTGTTTTTAGTTGCGATATCAAGTGGAGTTAAGTATCTAATTTCTCCCTGATTTGAATTTTCTGCTTTTTCTAATGTTGACATAATTATGTTTTTTTAGTATTTCTTTCTCTTCTCTTTACAGACCAAGCTTTAGCATATTTGTCTAGCTTAAC
>JADHLZ010000033.1 GCA_016780345.1 Flavobacteriaceae bacterium
GAAAATAAAGAATGGATGGATCGTATAAATTCTGGAGATTATCAAGAGTATTATAATAAAATGTACAATTAGAATCATACTTTTTTAATTACATATTCTACAACCCCCCAAATAATTAACTCGTTTTCTTCTTTTAATTCAATTGGCTTATATTTTTTGTTTTCAGGTATTAAATAAAGCTTATTTTTTTCTTTTTTTATTCTTTTTACTGTAAACTCTCCATCTACTAAGCAAACTGCTATTTTTCCATTTTCTGGATTTAATGACCTGTCTATTACTAGTAGATCTCCATCATCTAAACCTGCTCCAACCATTGAGTCCCCACTAACTCTTGCATAAAAGGTTGCTTCTTTATTTTTTACTAATTCTCTGTCTAGACTTATCCTAGTTTCTTTAAAGTCGTCTGCAGGGGAAGGAAATCCTGCTGATACCCTCTCCTCAGCAAGCCACTGTCCTAATCCATTTTCTTTTTTTGGAATAAAAAATTCAAGTTTATTTTTTTTTTTCACCCTTTAATTAATATTGTTTCGTTTAGCTCGGTAGTATATTTTGAAGACAGTTTAGTTTGTTTCATTTTCCAAATTCTCTTTAGATCTTGACTAGCTAATTTCACCTTGCTAGGACCTTCTTTTTTTGCTATAAAATCTAATGTTTTCATAAGTATTTGATGTTTGGGATTTTCTTTTTCAAAGAGATTAAGTTGAGTTTTATTATTTGGAACTAGTCCCATTACTATCACCCCGGCTTTTTTGTATTCTACACCTTTTTTATAAATTTTCTTTAATCCTTCAATAGCATATTTACTTATTGTGATGCTAGAATTTGAGCTATATGGTAGGGTCATGACTATCCCACATCGATATTGTAATTTGTCTTTTTGATGTCTATTGCTTTTTACAAAGACATAAATAGAATTACAATTACTTTCCTGAAATCGTAACTTTTCCGAGCAACATATTGAAAAAGTAGAGACACGTTCCTTTAAATCTTCGAAATCAATTATGTTTTTCTCAAAACTTCTAGTTGTAGCAATTGCTTTTTTAGGTGACCTACTTTCTTCAAGCGATAAAACAGACTCACCTTCTAGCTCTTTTTTTAATCTTAATCCCACTACGCTCATTTGCTTTCTAACCCAGTCATCTGGCAGGTTAATAAAATCATAAGCCTTGTTTATTTTATGATTTTTTAAGCTTGTAGCATATTTAAAACCAATTCCCCAAACATCTTCAATTTTAAGCCATTTGAGAGCTTTTTCTTCTTTTTCTTTAGAGTCCATTACATAAATCCCACCAGTTTTATTATCAAATTTTTTTGATATTCTATTAGCTACTTTAGCTAATGCTTTTGTACGTGCAAATCCAATACTAACCGGGATTCCCGTCCATTTTAAAATAGTTTTTCTGATTTCCTTACCATATTCTTCTAGATTATATTTTTTAAATCCTTTAAATTCCAAAAATGCTTCGTCTATACTGTAGATTTCGATATTTGGAGTGTATTTACTTAAAATACTCATTACTCTACCGCTCATATCACCATACAGGGGAAAATTAGAGGAAAAAACATGGACCTTGTTTTTTTTAAAAATAGAGTCGTATTTAAACGCTGGAGCTCCCATAGGAATCCCAAGTGCTTTAGCTTCGTTACTTCTAGAGATTACACAGCCGTCATTATTTGATAGAATAACAATGGGTTTTTTATTCAATTTTGGATTAAAAACTCTTTCACAAGAAGCGTAGAAATTATTACAATCAACAAGAGCAAACATCAAATAAAGCTACATTTTAGATTGATTCAAATCAACTTATTTTATAAATAAAGTTTTTAACAATTCTTATTGTAAATTTGAACTTTAACTTTATAAAATGAGTTTTTATATACAAACAGAAGATTTGATAAAATCAAAGGGTTTTAATGTTATTTCAAAAGATTTTCAAAGGCCTTGGGGTGGCTTTTTGGTTATTGATGAAAATCAAGCACAGGATTTTTCAAACCATTTTTTTAAAGGACTGGATGTAGAAACATTAAAAATTGGAGGAAAGTTGAGTCCCAAAATATTAATAGTAAAACCAAAAGCTAGATTATCGTGGCAGTATCACCACAGAAGAGCTGAAATTTGGAGGATTTATAAGGGTGAGTGTGGTATAATTAGAAGTGATTCAGACATGGAAAATCAAATGAAGATTTACAATAAAGGAGATCAAATTAAATTAAAACAAGGAGAAAGACATAGATTAGTCGGACTAGAGGATTATTGCTTGGTTTCAGAAATATGGCAGCACACAGAAAAAAACAACCCTTCTAACGAAGAGGATATAGTCAGAGTTCAAGATGATTTTGGCAGATAAAAAAATATAAAAATAACCTCTCTAATTTTCATAAAGTTGTAACTTTATATTTTGAAAAAAACATCCATATATGGATCCATATTCTTTCTTAAACACAGCACATACAGCTTATTTTGCTGAACTGTACGATCAATATTTAATTAACCCTAAACAAGTTGAGCCAAGTTGGAGAGCTTTTTTTCAAGGTTTTGAATTTGGAATTGAAGAGTCGAAAAAGCAATCTTCGGAATTTAAAGCTGTTGAAGTTCCAGAGAATATTTTAAAAGAGTTTAAAGTAGTAAAACTAATTAATGCCTACAGAACAAGAGGACATTTATTTACTAAAACTAACCCCGTTAGAGATAGAAGAACCTATTTGCCTAATTTAAATATTGAAAATTTTGATTTGTCTGAAGATGATTTAAGTTTGGTTTTTAATGCTGGAGAAATTATTGGAATTGGACCAGCAACACTTACAGATATTCTGATTCATCTTGAACGAATTTACTGTAGTTCAATTGGTATTGAGTACATGTATATTAGAACACCTGAAAGAATTCAATGGATTCAAGAGCAATTAAACCGAAATTCTAATAGTCCTAATTTTTCTTCAGATCAAAAAAAGCAAATATTAAAGAAAACTATTGAAGCCGTAACTTTTGAAAAGTTTCTTCATACCAAGTATGTTGGTCAAAAACGATTTTCCCTTGAAGGAGGTGAAGCATTGATTCCAGCTCTTGATGCACTTATAGAAAAAGCTGCAATTGATGGAGTCAAAGAATTTGTTGTTGGAATGGCCCATAGGGGTAGGTTAAATACTCTTACTAATATTTTTGGAAAACCAGTAGAGGATATTTTTAATGAATTTGATGGAAAAGATTATGAAGAAAAGGGTTTTGATGGTGATGTAAAATATCATTTAGGATGGACTTCAAATAGAACTACTGATTCTGGTTATAAAGTATATATGAATATTGCTCCAAACCCATCACATCTTGAGGCAGTTGGACCAATTGTTCAGGGAATTACAAGAGCAAAACAAGAAAAGTATCATTCTGATAATATAAAAAATGTTCTTCCTATAATTATTCATGGAGATGCTGCTATTGCAGGTCAAGGTGTAGTTTATGAAGTCGTTCAAATGGAGAGGCTAAAGGGTTATAAAACAGGCGGTACAATTCATATAATAGTTAATAATCAAGTTGGATTTACAACAAATTATTTGGATGGAAGATCTTCAACATATTGCACTGATGTTGCAAAAACAAATTTGTGTCCAGTGTTACACGTTAATTCTGATGATGTGGAAGCGGTTGTACATTCAATAATGTTTGCACTAGATTATAGAATGAGGTATGGAAGAGACGTTTTTATTGATCTTCTTGGGTATAGAAAATATGGCCACAATGAAGGAGATGAGCCTCGTTTTACTCAACCTAAATTATACAAAGCTATTTCTAAGCATCCTGATCTTATGGAGATTTATTCCAAAAAACTTATTGAAGAAAATATAGTTGATAAAGAAGATGTTAATGTTTTGGAAAAAAAATATAAATTATCCCTTGAGAAAAAATTAGAAAATTCCAAAAAGGATAATAACGTAGAAATTACTCCTTTTATGGAATATGAGTGGAAAGGTTTTGAAAGAGTGAAAAAAGAGCGGATGTTAGATCATTATGAAACTAAAGTATCTAATGAAAGTCTTATGAAAGTAGCTAAAGTTGTAACAACCCTTCCAAAGGACAAACAATTTTTAAAAAAAACACGAAGACTCATTAATGATCGTTCAAAAATGTTTTTTGAGACTGATAAGTTAGATTGGGGTATGGGTGAAATGCTTACATATGGAACTCTTTTAAATGAAGGGTTTAACGTAAGGATTTCCGGTCAAGATGTTGAAAGAGGGACATTTTCTCATAGACATGCAATCTTAAAAGTTGAAGAAAGTGAAGAGGAAATATGTCTTTTAAATTATATCGATAAAAATCAAGGAAGATTTAATATATACAATTCTCATTTATCTGAATATGGTGTAATGGGTTATGAATATGGCTATTCCTTAACTAGTCCAAAAACACTTTGCATTTGGGAAGCGCAATTTGGAGATTTTAGTAATGGTGCTCAAATTATTATTGATCAGTATTTGTCTGCTGCTGAAGATAAATGGAAATTACAAAATGGATTAGTTTTGTTACTTCCTCATGGATATGAGGGTCAAGGTGCTGAACATTCATCTGCTAGAATGGAAAGATATTTACAGCTTTGTGCAAAAGAAAACATGTATATTGCAAATTGCACTACTCCATCTAACCTGTTTCATATATTAAGACGTCAAATGGTAACTACATTTAGAAAGCCACTTGTAATTTTTACTCCAAAAAGTCTTTTAAGACATCCAAAAGCTGTTTCTATGGTCAGTGATTTTTACTCTGGAAAATTTATGCCATTAATTGACAATAATGAAATTGAAAGTTCAAAAATAGAACGACTTGTTTTTTGTTCTGGAAAATTTTATTACGATTTGAATGATCACATAGAAAAAAATAAAATATCTAATACTGCTCTTGTAAGATTAGAACAATTGTTTCCTTTACCAATTGATGAAATTAATGAAGTTTTAAAAAAATATTCTAAGGCTAAAGATGTTGTGTGGGCTCAGGAAGAACCTAGAAATATGGGTGCGTGGAGTTATTTATTATTGCACTTAAATAAGGCTAGGTATTTTAGAGTTGCTTCAAGAAGATTGTATAGCTCACCTGCAGCAGGAAGTAGTACTCGTTCAAAAAAACGTCACAATGAAGTTATTGAATATGTTTTTGATGAAACTAAACCTAATTTTTAATTAGGAAGTAATTTATTATATTTGCATAAAATATTGAGGACAGATTTGACTGATTGCACCCTCAAAAAAAAATGCTAAAGCAGAAATGAAAATTTTATTTCCCTCTAAAACTTTTTTAAATGAATAAATTCAATATTCCATATGTTGTTGTTATATCTTTAATACTTTTGGCTTCATTTTCAAGAATTATTCCTCATATACCAAATTTCACACCCATTGGAGCTATGGCCTTATTTGGCGGAGCATATTTAAAAAACAGGTATCATGCTTTTTTAATTCCAATAGCTTCTTTATGGTTTAGTGATTTAGTTATAAATAATTTTATTTATTCTTTTTACTCTGATTTTACTTGGTTTTATTCTGGTTTTTTATGGCAATACTTATCCTTTGTATTAATCATTCTAATAGGACATTTTTTCCTAAAGAAATTGAGTATTAAAAGTGTGTTTTTCACAACAATTTCTTCTAGTCTTTTGTTTTTTATAGTTACCAATTTTGGAGTTTGGATTTCTGGAACTATGTATCCTTTAGATTTTCAAGGCTTAACAACTTGTTATGTAATGGCACTACCATTTTACAAAGGAACTCTTTTAGGGTTTATAGTGTATTCAACATTTTTATTTGGAATTTTAGAATTTTCTAAAATCAAATTTCAAATATTAAAAATTTGATTTTATGGTTAATATTTACGACATTTTAAAAGAAAGGATTTTAGTTTTAGACGGAGCTATGGGGACAATGATTCAACAATACAAATTTTCTGAATCAGATTACAGAGGAAATCGTTTTAAAGATCATCCATCTGATGTCCAAGGTAATAATGATTTACTTTCTCTGACTCAACCTGATGCAATTAAATCCATTCACGAACAATACCTTGAAGTGGGTGCAGATATTATTGAAACAAATACTTTTTCGTCTACTAGTATTGGTATGTCAGATTATGGTATGGAATCTATTGTCTACGATCTCAATTTTGAGTCAGCAAAAATCGCCAAAGAAGCAGCGTTAAAATATTCAAAAATAACACCTAATAAGCCTAGATTTGTTGCTGGTTCAATTGGACCAACTAATAGGACTGCGAGCATGTCACCTGATGTAAATGATCCTGGTTATAGAGCCGTTACATTTGATAATTTGGTTATTGCTTATTCTGAACAAGTTAATGCTTTAATCGATGGAGGTGTTGATATATTGCTTATAGAAACTATTTTTGATACCTTAAATGCTAAGGCAGCTTTATTTGCTGTAGATTCTATTTTAGAGCAAAGAAAGATTTCAGTTCCTGTGATGATTAGCGGGACAATTACAGATGCAAGTGGGAGAACTCTTTCTGGTCAAACTGTAGAGGCATTTGTTGCCTCTTTGTCTCATATTGAATTATTAAGTATTGGTTTTAATTGTGCTCTTGGTGCAGATTTACTTCTTCCATACATGAAAAGATTAAGTGATATAACAGATTTTTATACTTCAGCCCACCCAAATGCAGGATTGCCAAATGCTTTTGGTGAGTACGATCAATCTCCAGAAGAAATGAAAGAATTGATTTTAGAATATTTAGAATTGAAATGTGTAAATATAATTGGAGGTTGTTGTGGAACAACTCCTCAACACATAAAATTAATTGCTCAAGAGGTAAATAATTTTAAACCAAGAAATCTAAGCTAAATATGTTAAAAAATAAAAATCTTATACTTTCTGGGTTAGAGCCACTAGTTGTTTCTAAAGAATCTAATTTCATTAATATTGGCGAAAGAACAAACGTTACAGGGTCAAAAAAGTTTTTAAGATTAATTGAACAAGATAAATTTTCAGAAGCCCTTGAAGTAGCAAGAGATCAAGTTGAGGGAGGTGCTCAAATATTAGATGTTAACATGGATGAGGGAATGATTGATGGAGTACAGGCTATGACCAAATTTTTAAATCTAATAGCTTCAGAACCTGATATTTCCCGAATCCCTATTATGATTGATAGTTCAAAATGGGAAATTATTGAAGCAGGATTGAAAACGGTTCAGGGGAAGTGTGTGGTAAATTCAATTAGTTTAAAAGAAGGAGAGGATGAGTTTATTTCTCATGCTAAATTAATTAAGAGATATGGAGCTGCTGTGATTGTGATGGCTTTTGATGAAATAGGGCAAGCTGATAATTTGGACAGAAGAATAGAAATTTGTAAAAGATCTTATGATATTTTGGTAAATAAAGTAAAGTTTAATCCAGCTGATATCATTTTTGATCCTAATATTTTTCCTGTAGCAACTGGAATGAATGAACATAGAAAAAATGCTCTTGATTTTTTTAATGCTACAAAATGGATAAGATCCAATCTACCCTATGCTAGTGTTAGTGGTGGTGTTAGTAATGTTTCGTTTTCGTTTAGAGGAAATAACACGGTTAGAGAAGCCATGCATTCTGCTTTTTTGTATCATGCTATAAATAATGGAATGAATATGGGTATTGTAAATCCTAACATGCTTGAAATATATGATGAAATACCTAAAGATTTATTAGAATATGTTGAGGATGTCTTACTAGATCGAAGAGATGATGCGACAGAAAGGCTATTAGACTTTGCTGAATCAGTCGTTGGAGATAAGAAAGATAATAAATCTTCTAAAAATGAATGGAGAAATTTAGAGTTACAAGAAAGAATTTCTTATTCACTTATAAACGGAAAAGATGAATTTATTGAAGAAGATGTTGAACAGGCTAGAAAAACTGTAGACAAACCAATTATGGTAATTGAAGGCCATTTAATGAAAGGAATGAATATAGTTGGTGATTTATTTGGAGAAGGAAAAATGTTTCTTCCTCAAGTTGTTAAATCTGCCAGAGTAATGAAAAAGGCAGTAGCTTATTTATTGCCATTTATAGAAGAATCTAAAACTGATGATTCTAGTAATTCAGCTGGAAAAATCTTAATGGCAACAGTAAAAGGAGACGTGCATGATATAGGTAAAAATATAGTTAGTGTTGTTTTAGCTTGTAATAATTTTGAAATTATTGACTTGGGGGTTATGGTTCCACCAGAAAAAATTATTAAAACTGCTATTGATGAAAATGTAGATATTATTGGTCTTTCAGGCTTGATAACTCCCTCTTTGGATGAAATGGTTTTTTTAGCCAAAGAATTAAATAGATTAAAATTAAACATTCCCCTATTAATTGGAGGAGCCACAACCTCAAAGGCTCACACTGCCGTAAAGATTTTTCCAGAGTTGAGTTCACCTGTTGTTCATGTAAATGATGCTTCAAGAGCTGTTGGTGTTGCAAGCAGTTTAATTAATAAAGATTTAAAAGAGGACTATTGGAACGGGATTAAAAAAGATTACACTGATTTTAGAGATAAATTTCTTAATAAAAAGAGTGAAAAGAGATATATTGATTACGAGTCTGCAAAGAAAAATAGATTTAAAATTAATTTTAATGAAGTAAAACCATTTAAACCAAAGGAGTTAGGTGTACAGATTATTGATGAAATTTCTTTAGAAACTTTGATTCCTTACATTGACTGGTCCCCCTTTTTTAACTCTTGGGGTCTTCATGGAAAGTATCCAGATATTTTTGAATACGAATTAACTGGAAAGCAGGCTGAAGATTTATTTAATGATGGTCAGAAAATGCTTAAAAAAATATTGAAAGAAAAGTCTTTAAAAGCAAAAGCGATTTATGGTTTGTTTCCCGCTAATTCAGTTGGAGATGATATTGAGGTTTATAACAAAGATAAAAGTAAAACATTAGCTAAGTTTTTAACTCTTAGACAACAGTTAAAAAAGAAAGAGGGTAATCCAAATATTGCATTATCAGATTTTATAGCTCCTAAATCCTCAAATATTCAAGACTATATTGGTTGTTTTTGCGTTTCTACTGGATTTGGTTCTGATGAATTATCTAAAAAATATGAAGATGAAATTGATGATTACAATTCTATTATGGTCAAAGCTTTAGCTGATAGATTAGCTGAAGCTTATGCTGAATATTTGCATCAATTAATTAGAACAGAAAAATGGGGATATTCTCAAAATGAAAAACTTGACAACAATGAACTTATTAAAGAGTTGTATCATGGAATAAGACCTGCGCCTGGATATCCAGCATGTCCTGATCATTTAGAAAAAACTACGATATGGGAATTGTTAAATGTAGAAAAGACCATTGGTGTTAAGCTAACAGAAAGTTTAGCAATGTGGCCAGCATCATCTGTGTCTGGTTATTATTTTGCATCTAAAGAAGCAAAGTATTTTGGATTAGGCAATATTTGCCAAGATCAATTGGAAGATTATGCATCTAGAAGAAATATTTCAGTCGAAAAAGCCCAAAAATGGTTATCTCCAAATTTAAATTAGTTAAGTAATGAAAATAACAGATCACATAAAAAATGCAAAGGGAAAAACTCAATTTACCTTTGAGATTCTTCCCCCTGTTAAAGGTCACAGTGTTCAAACAATTTTTGACAATATTGATCCTTTAATGGAGTTTAATCCTCCATTTATTGATGTAACTTATCACAGAGAAGAATTCGTATATAATGATTTGGGGAATGGACTTTTACAAAAAAAAGTAATTAGAAAGAGACCTGGCACTGTTGGTATTTGTGCTGCTTTACAAAATAAATATAACGTTGATGCGGTTCCGCACATACTTTGTGGAGGATTTACAAAAGAAATAACTGAAAATTTATTGATTGATTTAGATTTTTTAGGGATAAATAATGTAGTTGCTTTAAGAGGAGACGCTGTAAAATCAGAAACTTATTTTAGCCCTAATAAAGATGGTCATGCTTATGCAAGTCAGTTGGTGAATCAAATTTCAGATTTAAATAAAGGAAAATATTTAGAGGAATTAGAAATTTCTACTAAAACAGATTTCTGTATTGGTGTGGCCGGCTATCCTGAAAAACATATGGAGGCTCCAAGTCTTGAAAGTGATATTCATTTTTTGAAAGAAAAAATTAAATTAGGCGCTGATTATATAGTTACTCAAATGTTTTTTGATAACTCTAAATTTTTTGAATTTAAACAAATGTGTGAAGAAAAGGGAATTAACGTGCCTATTATCCCTGGACTTAAACCAATTTCAACAAAAAAACAATTAAATATTTTGCCGCACAGATTTCATTGTGATATTCCTGAGCCATTAATAAAAGAGATTATTAAATGTCAAGATAATTCACAGGTTAATCAGGTTGGTATAGAATGGTGCATTCAGCAAAGTAAAGAACTTATGGATAAAGGAGTTCCTTTTTTACATTACTATTCAATGGGTAAAGCCTTGAACATTAAAAAAATTGCTTCACAAGTTTTTTGATATTAAAATTAATTAAAATAAAGTAAAACATTGGTGTAGTTTTTATAATAACATTACTTTTGAACTTGTCTTAAAAATATATTTAGAAAATAAAATTATGAGCTATTTATTTACATCCGAATCTGTTAGTGAGGGTCATCCCGATAAGGTGGCTGACCAAATAAGCGATGCACTCATTGATAATTTTTTAGCTTTTGACCCAAACTCTAAAGTAGCATGTGAAACTTTAGTTACAACAGGACAAGTTGTTTTAGCAGGGGAAGTTAAATCAAATACCTATTTGGATGTACAAGTTATATCCAGAGAAATAATAAACAAAATCGGTTACAATAAGAGTGAATATATGTTTGATGGTAATTCGTGTGGCGTATTCTCTGCTATTCACGAGCAATCTTCTGATATTAACCAGGGTGTAGACAAAAAAAATCCAGAAGATCAAGGTGCGGGTGATCAAGGTATGATGTTTGGATATGCTTGTAATGAAACCCAGGATTACATGCCGCTAGGTTTAGATTTATCTCACAAGATTTTAATTGAGTTGGCAGACTTAAGAAGAGAGAATAAAGAAATTACTTACTTAAGACCTGACTCTAAATCTCAAGTTACTTTACAATATTCTGATGATAATAAACCTGAAAAAATAATAGCTATTGTAGTTTCAACTCAACATGACGATTTTGATGACGAAGATAAAATGTTGATTAAAATTAAAAATGATGTTATTTCAATTTTAATTCCAAGATTGATTAAAAAGTATCCAGAGTACCAAAAGTTTTTTAATGATGATATTGAATATCATATTAATCCAACTGGTAAATTTGTTATTGGTGGACCTCATGGTGATACTGGGTTAACAGGCAGAAAAATTATTGTTGATACTTATGGAGGAAAGGGGGCTCATGGCGGAGGTGCTTTTTCTGGAAAAGATCCAAGCAAAGTAGACAGAAGTGCCGCATACGCTACTAGACACATTGCCAAGAATTTAGTTGCTGCTGGAGTAGCCGATGAATGTTTGGTTCAGGTAAGTTATGCTATTGGAGTTGCTAAACCTATGGGAATTTTT
>JADHLZ010000034.1 GCA_016780345.1 Flavobacteriaceae bacterium
ACAATTGGCTTCTCAAGTTGAACAAGCTAAACTTCAAGTTAATAAGGATACACCCGTATTTACAACCATAAGGCCAGTGACTATTCCTTTTGAAAAAAGCGCTCCAAAAAGAAGTTTAATTGTAATAGTTTTTGCTTTTCTAGGATTAGTATTGTCTAGTGGATTTGTTTTGGTTAAAGAACCTGCAAAAGAAATTTTAAAATCTATTAGATCTTAATTTTTAAATAAAGCTTATTTGATTTGTAATCTAAGATTGCCTTAGATTTTTTCAAAATATCCGCTCCAATTATTCCATCAACTAATTCAATTTCTTTTTCACCCAATGTTTGATTAATATGGCTCATGTCAAAGGAAATTATATGTATTTTGTTTTTCCATTTTCCAATTTGAATTGTATTGTTTTCAGAGATTTTGGTATTACTGATTTCACTTGTTGCACTTGAGGCTTTTTCAACATTATTTGTTGTGATAACATTAAATTTATTTTCCAAGCTAGTGCAAATGCATGAGTTAGAAGCACCTGTATCTAAAATGAATTTTCCAGAAATTCCGTTAATCTCGGCCCTTAAAGAGTAATGTTTTGTTTTTAAAAAATTAAGTTTTACAGTGAAATAACCAGATTCTTTTAAAAATTTATTTAGTGTTATTGACATGCCTTAAAATTACTTCAAAATATTAACTTTGGTCTGTGATAATAATAGATACTCATACACACCTTTATTTAGATCAGTTCAAACAAGATATAGATAGTGTTTTAGAAAAAGCGAAGGAAAATGGTGTTAAAAAATTTATTTTACCAGCTATTGATTCTTCACACTACAATGATATGCATTTTCTGAAAAAGAAATATCCTAATGATGTTTTTTTAATGTCTGGACTTCATCCAACCGATGTCAAAGAAAATTATAAAGATGAATTAGATTTTGTTTTAAATACTTTAAAAGATCATAATCATGTTGCAATTGGAGAAATTGGAATTGATCTATATTGGGACAAAACTTATTTTAAAATGCAACAAGATGCTTTTCGTTTTCAAATTAGATTAGCAATTGAAAATAATCTTCCAATTGTAATTCATTGTAGAGAAGCCTTTAATGAAATTTTTGAAATATTAGAAGAGGAAAATTGCAAGAAATTAAGAGGAGTGTTTCACTGCTTTACTGGGAGTTTAGACCAAGCAAATAAAGCCATTAGTTTAGGATTTCTTCTTGGAATTGGAGGAGTAGTGACTTTTAAAAATGGAGGAATAGATAAGTTCATTAATCAAATTGATTTGAAACATCTTGTTCTTGAAACGGACTCACCTTATTTAGCTCCTGCTCCATTTAGAGGGAAAAGAAATGAATCTTCTTACATTATATATGTTCTTGAAAAATTATCAGAATTGTATAAAATTTCAAAAGAAGAAATAGCTTTAATTACTACAAATAATGCAGAGAAAATGTTTTCTCTTTAATAAGAAACATTATTTTTGATTTTTTTTAAGAGAGGTGGCCGAGCGGTTTAAGGCGCACGCCTGGAAAGTGTGTATACGTCAAAAGCGTATCGAGGGTTCGAATCCCTTCCTCTCTGCAAAGTTATTTTTTGATCTGCACTGAATCTTTAATTAAAAATTAATATAATTTTAATTAACTTAAAAACATTCGTTGATGAACGTGTTTCCTTTCATATTTAATAACGTAGACTTTGTCTAAAACATTATTATAATTACAACTTTTTATATATATTTAGACACTTAAAAAATTAACTAATAGAATAAAATATTTAGTAATGAAAAAATTATTATCACTATTTGTACTTACCGGGGTTTTTTTCTTAAACACTGGTTTAATACATGCACAAGACGAAACAGTTTCCGATGAAGTTTTTCAAGAGGAAGTTGTCGAAGAAGCTGTTATGTCTAATGAAACAGCAATGGTTGAACAAGAGCCAGCTCAAAGGGGTTTTACTCAAGAACTTAAAAATAGATTTATTGAGGGAGGACCTGGTTTCATGGGAATTGTTCTTGCATGTTTGATTTTTGGTTTGGCTATAGCGATTGAAAGAATTATATTTTTAAATTTAGCAACAACAAACACACAAAAGCTAACAGATGATGTAGAAGCTGCTCTTAAATCAGGTGGCACTGAAGCTGCAAAAGAAGTTTGTAGAAATACTTCAGGACCTGTGGCATCTATTTTTTATCAAGGACTAGATAGAGCCGGAGAAGGAGTTGAAAGTGCTGAAAAAGCTGTAGTAGCTTACGGTGGTGTTCAAATGGGTCAACTTGAAAAAAATGTTTCTTGGATTTCTTTGTTTATTGCATTGGCTCCAATGCTTGGTTTTATGGGAACTGTAATTGGTATGATTCAAGCATTTGATAAAATTCAAGCAGCAGGTGATATGCAACCTTCTTTAGTTGCTGGTGGTATTAAAGTTGCATTGTTAACAACGGTATTTGGTCTTATTGTTGCTATTATTCTTCAAATATTTTACAATTATATTATCTCTAAAATTGATAGTATTGTAAACGATATGGAGGATGCATCCATTACACTAATAGATATTCTTGTAGCTCATAAAAAATAATTGATATGAACATTCAAAAAATAACAAATTATACCTTAATATTTCTTGGAGTTCTTGGATTGCTATTTTTAGCATTAATTCTTGCTAAAGGTGACGATGCTATTGAAATAGATGCTATGCAGGGTAATTTTGGAAGTGTTTCGTACATTATTTTTTTAGCTCAAATTATTTTAGCTATTGCTGTAATTTTATCCCTTGGATTTTCAATTAAAAATCTTGTTTCTGACAGAAATAAATTGAAAAGCTCATTGGTTTCAATCGGTGCTTTTTTAGTTGTTTTAATTGTTGCATTTGTTTTCTCATCTGGGGAAGAAACTCCTTTACAAGATGGTGAAGTTTTATCTGCTTCTGGTGCTAGATGGGTTGAAACAGGTATTCGTACTTTTTATTTTTTAACCTTTATTGCAATTTGTTCAATGGCTTATGGCTCAGTTAGAAAATTAATAAAAAAGTAAAATGGCAAGAAAATCACCTGAAGTTAATGCTGGATCAATGGCAGACATTGCCTTTCTACTTCTAATCTTTTTTTTAGTAACTACAACTATTGAGACTGATTCTGGGATTAATAGAAAACTTCCTCCATTGGAAGAGTTAATTGATCCTCCAGTAATTAAAGAACGAAATATATTTACTGTTGTAGTAAACAAAAACAACATGATTCTTGTTGAAGAAAAATTAATGGATTTAAGCCAAGTTAGGTCTGCAGCAGTTAAATTTTTAGACAATGGTGGTGGTATTGGAGAAGAAGCTTGCGGATATTGTGAAGGTGATAGAGATAGATCGTCTTCAGACAATCCCGAAAAAGCAATTATCTCTTTAAAAAACGATAGAGAAACTGATTATAAAGTTTATATCTCTGTCCAAAATGAATTGGTTGCAGCTTATAATCAATTAAGAGATAGAGAGTACATAAAAAAATTTCCAAACGACAGAATGAATTTTGTTGAAGCAAATAAATTGTACTCTGATCCTAGAACAAGTGAAAAGGTTAAAGCTAGTTTAAAACCTAAGTTAGATGAAATTAAAACAATGTTTCCTCAAAAATTATCTGAGGCTGAACCTAACAAAAGTTAATTATGTCAAAGTTTAAAAAGAAAAAAGGAGGAGAATTACCTGCAATTTCGACAGCGTCATTACCTGATATTGTTTTTATGCTTTTGTTTTTCTTTATGGTAGCAACTGTTATGCGTGATAACACTCTTATGGTTACAAACAAACTTCCAGCTGCGGATCAAGTTCAAAAGTTAGATAAAAAAGACAGGGTAATCTATATTTATGCTGGTAAGCCAAGTTCCAGATATCAATCAAAATATGGTGATCAACCAAAAATCCAATTAAATGATAAGTTTTCAGTTGTTTCGGATGTTGGTGCTTATGTTTTAGCTGAAAGAGCAACTAAAAGAGAAGAACTTCAAAATGTTTTAACCACTGCATTAAAAGTAGATGGTGAGACTAATATGGGGCTTATTTCTGATATAAAGCAAGAATTAAGAAAGGTCAACGCTCTAAAAATAAATTATACCACTAGAATTGGTGATTACACTCAAAACAAATAGTTAAATAGCAATATAATTTAAAAGCATCCCTTAGGATGCTTTTTTTTTATATAAAAAGTATAAATTTGAGCATATGAAATATATCATTTCTTTCATAAGTTTACTTAGTATCAATCTATCAAATTCTCAATCAACTGTCATTGATGACAAATACCTAGAAGATCAATTTTATATAGGCCTTCATTATAATTCTTTAAGAAACTCACCTGCCGATTTTAATCAGAATAAATTTTCAAGTACACTATTATTAGGATTTATTAGAGATATTCCATTAAATGAAATGAGAAATTTTGGAATGGGAGCTGGCCTTGGTTTAGCTTTTAGCTCTATTAATAGTAACTTAAAATTTGAAAACATTAATAACATTTTGAATTCCTCTGTAATTGACCCTAATAGTTTTGAAAAAAATAAATGGAATGTTTCAAAATTAGAGCTTCCAATTGAAATTCGTTGGAGAACGTCTACACCAGAGAGTTACAAGTTTTGGAGAGTTTATTTGGGTTTTAAGATGAGTTATATTTTAAGTTCTAGTTATAAATTTGAGTCTGAAAAACTTTCTTTTAAATTAAACAGACTTCCTTTTAGAAAAATAAATAATGGAGTCATGTTAAATGCTGGAAATAATACTTGGAATCTGAGTCTTTATATGGGTTTAAAACCTTTATTTAATGATGAATTCAGAAAATTAAACCATGAATTAAAAGATTTAAAAGACTTTAGCGTTGGTCTTATATTTTATATTTTATAATTTTAGATCGATTAATTTTATAAAATCCTCAAGAATTTGCTTTAAAATCTTATAGTTTTACAATTTTATTTATATTTACAAGATTATATAATTACTATAAACAACTAATTAAAATTAAAACAAACTCAATTATGAAAAGAATTTTGTCAATGTTTGCTGTGCTTTTAAGTACAATAATTTTCGCTCAAACTACCGTAACTGGTTCTGTTTCAGATGAAGATAACAACCCAATACCTGGTGCCAATGTTGTTGTTGATGCTATGACAGGTACTGTAACTGATTTTGATGGTAATTTTTCCATTTCAGTAAATCAGTTACCACCTTTTTCAATTACCGTTTCTAGTGTTGGTTTTGACTCTGTTACATTAAATGTTACAGCATCAAACTTAAATTTCAATGTGCAGTTAACTGAATCTCAAAATTTATTAGATGAGATTGTAGTATCTGCTTCAAGAATTGCAGAAAGATTATTTGAATCCCCTGTAACTATTGAAAAATTCGATTACAAAGATATTGCTCAATCAACTGGAGCTGATTTTTACAGTAGTTTAGAAGGATTAAAAGGAGTCCAAGTTAACTCTGGTGGATTATTTTTTCAACAAGTAACAACAAGAGGATTTAATGGAACAATGTACAATAATGGCTTTGTCCAATTGGTTGATGGAATGAATAATGAAGCTCCTGGTTTAGGTTTTTCTGCTGGTAATTTACTTGGTATTCATGAATTAGACATTCAAAGTGTTGAATTAATGCCAGGTGCTGCTTCAGCTCTATACGGAGCTAATGCAACTAAAGGTATTTTATTTATGAATAGTAAAAATCCATTTGATTTTCCAGGTGTTAGTGCTACATATAGACATGGTTTAACATCACAGGAAGCTGCTGGTGAAAACCAATATTATGATTTTGCCTTTAGGGCTGCCAATAAGTTTAGCGACAAGTTTGCTGCTAAAATCACTGTAAGCTACCAACAAGGTGAAGACTGGCATGCTGTTGATTACAGAGACATTAACCATTTAGATGGAAGATTTATAGATGGTTCTACAGAAGCCCAAAATCCAAGACATTTTCCTGATTATGATGGTGTAAATGTTTATGGAGATATAGGTCAACAGTTTAATATGACGGATCTTTTTAGAGGTCTTGTTATTCCTCAATTAGTTGCAGGAGGTTTGTTGTCACCTGCTGCTGGAGCTCAAGTAAACGCAATTTTTGGAGCATACTCTCCAAACTTCTTTGGAACCTATAATATAAACGCCAGCGGATATAATGAAAATGAATTACTAGATAATAACGCTTCAAGCTTTAAAACAGATTTAGCTTTCCATTACAAGCCTAGTGAAGATTCAGAGCTTATTTTAAATTCTAAAATAGGTGCTGGTAATACAATGCTACATGTTACAAACAGAAATATGTTAAAGAATTTTGGTCTTCAACAGCACAAAATTGAATTTAAAAACAAAAACCTTGGTTTAAGATTCTATCATACATCTGAAAATTCAGGAAATACTCATGATGTGTCTGCACTTGGTGCTGTAATGACTATAGCTCAACCAGGTGGTTTAACTAAGTATTTTGGTGATTATATAGGTGCTTATTTTGGTGCTCTTCCATATGCTGTTAATCCAAACCCTATTGCAGGTTTAAATACAATGATTAATTATGCTTTTTATGGATACACTCTTGAAGACATTCTTGGAAAAGGTGGTGATTTAGCTGTTCATGCTGACGCTAGAGCTCAGGCCGATAAAAACATGCTTGTTCCAGGATCAGAAAAATGGAATTCCGTTTACGAAAAAGCAATTTCTAATGGAATCGATGTATTTGGAGGTGGTGCAGGTATTTTAGATTATTCACAATCTAACAGTTATGAAGTAGATTACAATCTTCAAGATTTAGTTGACGGAGTTGATGTTGTTGTTGGTGCGTCTAAAAGAGATTATAAGCTTAGATCTAATGGAACGCTATTTACTGACTACGAATCACCTATTGAATACACTGACATGGGTCTTTATGCTCAAGCTCAGACTGCTATTATGGGTGGTGCTGTTAAATTAACGGGATCTATGAGATACGATAAAAGCGAATTTTTTAAAGGTACAATAACTCCTAGACTTGGTGCACTTATTTTCCTTTCCGAAAATCAAAACTTAAGGGTTTCATACCAAACTGGATTCCAAAATCCTGCTGCACAAGACCAATACATTGGTTTAGATATTGGTTCAGCAATTTTAATGGGATCTTCCCCTGACAACGTAGATAGATTTAATATGAGATTAAGAGGAGGTTCAGGAAACTCATTTAACTTAACTGGAAATCAGGTTAAGAATAATTCTTATACTTTATCATCTGTACAAGCAGGTGCTCCTGTTGCAGCTGGAGACTTAGGGAATGTAGGTCCTCAACAAGTTAAATCTTACGATTTAGGATATAGAATTAATGGGAAGAAAACTGCTTTAGATATCGGAGCATACTATACAAATTGGGATAATTTTATTTCGTCTGTCGAGGTTATTACTCCTTTATATGGATCACCTTATGCTGTTTCTGGTCTTATAGCTTTATCGAGAGGAGACTATAAAGTAGTTAGTTATGATGCTAATGCTGATGAGGATGTAAGTACATACGGAGTTAGTGCTGGTCTAGAAACTAGTATATTAAATACTTTTGACCTTAGTATGAGTTATTCCTACAATAAAATGAAATTTGATACTTCTAACTCAGATTATGAAGCAGGATTTAATACTCCTGAGAATAGAGCAGTAGTTACTTTAGGCTCTACAGAATTAGCTGAGAATTTCTCGTTTAATGTAACTGCTAAATATCATTCAAATTATACTTGGTTTCAACCAGGATTTATGGATGGTGTTATTCCAGCTAAAACAACTTTTGATGCATCTATGAATTTTGATCTTCCTGAATTTAATTCTAGGGTTAAAGTTGGTGGTGTAAATATTGGTGGAAAAGAATACTTTATGTTACCCGGTTCAGGTGCAATTGGAAGTCAATTCTATGTTGGAATAACTTTTAATCCATAATTAGAAACAGTATGTTAATAAAAAGGCGACTTAGGTCGCCTTTTTTTATGTAAAAAAGGATAGAATTTAAATTACAAAATTTTATATTTGCCACATCAAAAATTAAAATCGGTAAAATGTCACAATCTGTAGGTAAAGTTTCACAAATTATGGGTCCTGTTGTAGATGTAACTTTTGATACTTCTTCAAACGATCTTCCTAAAATTTACGATTCTCTAGAAATAAATAAAGAAGATGGATCAGTATTAGTTCTTGAAGTTCAATCGCATGTTGGGGAGGATATTGTTCGAACTATTTCAATGGATTCAACAGATGGTCTTATGAGAGGAGCTGTTGTAAAAGCTACAGGAAACCCAATTAAAATGCCAATTGGAGATGACGTTTATGGAAGATTATTTAATGTGATTGGAGATTCTATTGATGGACTTGGTAATTTGCCAAAAACTGGTAAAGATGGCTTATCCATCCACAGAGAAGCACCTGATTTTGATCAACTTTCTACATCAACAGAAGTTTTATTTACTGGAATTAAAGTAATTGATCTTATTGAGCCTTATGCGAAAGGTGGAAAAATTGGACTATTTGGAGGTGCTGGTGTTGGTAAAACAGTATTAATTCAAGAGTTAATTAATAATATTGCAAAAGGGCATGGTGGTCTTTCTGTTTTTGCGGGTGTTGGAGAAAGAACACGTGAAGGAAATGATTTATTAAGAGAAATGCTCGAATCTGGAATTATAAAATATGGTGAGGAATTTGACAAATCTATGGAAGAAGGTGGATGGGATTTAAGTAAAGTGGACAAAAAGGCTATGAAAGAATCAAAGGCTACTTTTGTTTTTGGGCAAATGAACGAACCTCCAGGTGCTCGTGCAAGAGTTGCATTATCAGGTCTTACTATGGCAGAATATTTTAGAGATGGGGCTGGTGATGGTCAAGGAAAAGATGTACTATTCTTTGTAGATAATATCTTTAGATTTACTCAAGCTGGTTCTGAGGTATCAGCATTACTTGGTAGAATGCCTTCTGCTGTTGGTTATCAACCTACTTTAGCTACAGAAATGGGTGCCATGCAGGAAAGAATTACTTCAACTAAGAATGGATCAATAACATCTGTTCAAGCGGTTTATGTTCCTGCAGATGATTTAACCGACCCTGCTCCTGCTACAACTTTTGCTCACTTAGATGCAACTACAGTACTGTCTAGAAAAATTGCTGAGCTTGGTATTTATCCCGCAGTTGATCCATTAGATTCGACATCAAGAATTTTAACTCCAGAAATTATTGGAGACGATCATTATAATTGTGCTCAAAGAGTAAAAGAGTTACTTCAAAAGTATAAAGAATTACAAGATATTATTGCTATTCTTGGTATGGAAGAATTATCTGAAGAAGATAAACTTTCTGTATACAGAGCTAGAAAAGTTCAAAGATTTCTGTCTCAACCTTTCCATGTTGCTGAACAATTTACTGGTATCCCTGGTGTTCTTGTTGATATTAAGGATACTATTAAAGGTTTTAATATGATTATGAATGGTGAGCTCGATCACCTTCCTGAAGCAGCATTTAACCTTAAAGGAACCATTGAGGAAGCTATTGAAGCTGGTGAAAAAATGTTATCTGAAGCCCAAAACTAGACAATGCAATTAGAAATAGTAAGTCCTGAAAAAACGTTACTAACAGCTGATGTTAAATCAGTAATTGTTCCAGGTACTGATGGTTCTTTTCAAATGTTAGACAATCATGCTCCAATCGTATCTACCTTAATTTCAGGAACTGTTAAAATATCTGGAGAAATTGAAGATTACAATAGTTTGCCTGATGTATTTTCTATTATTAGTCCTAAAGAAATACACTTATCAGTTAGTTCTGGTGTTGTTGAGATGAAAGAAAATAAAGTCATTATATTAACTGACTAAAGTTTTAAATTTTTAATGTCTCTATGAAAAAAAGTCTTGTGCTTTTGCTTTTAATGTTTTTTAACGTTATCATTTCTCAACAAGACACTACTAACTTGAAAGAAATTGTAGTTTCAACAACAAAACTTGAAATACCTTTTTCTAAGAACTTTAGAACTGTAACAATAATATCATCTGACTACATAAAAAGTAGTCCCTCTACAAATATTTCTGATCTTTTACAAGAAGTTTCCGGAATTGATGTTAGAAGAAGAGGTATTGGAGGTGTTCAAGGAGATCTTTACATAAGAGGTGGTGGATTTGATCAAACTCTACTTTTAGTTGATGGTATGAAAATGGATGATGCCCAAACAGGTCATCATACATTAAACATGATTCTTCCTCTTTTTTTGATTGAAAGAATTGAAATTATAAAAGGCCCAGCTGCTAGAATTTTTGGTCAAAATGCGTTTAACGGAGCAATAAACATTGTTACAAAGGAAGTTGTTGGAGAAATAGGTAAATCAAATTTTAGAATGAATGAAATTTCTTTTGGATCTTTTGATCAGAAAAACATTTCTGCTTCTACAAAAATTCTTACTAATAAAATAAAAACATTAATTAGTTACTCTGGAAATCGATCGGACGGCTATAGACACAATACTGATTTTAAAAGGAACAATTATTTTGTAAAAACCTTTTTCAACTCAAAATCATTACCAATTGATATTATAGCCTCGTTTAATGAAAATAAATTTGGTGCTAATGGGTTTTATGCTAGTCCAAGTGCAACCGAACAATATGAAGAAACACAAGCCAGTTTATTAGGAATTTCCACAAATATAAATTATGAGAATTTAACGATTAAACCAAAATTATATTGGAGAAGGGGACAAGATGAATATATTTATATTCGTGATAATCCGTCTGTTTACAGAAATCTGCATAAAACCAATAAAATATCTGCTGAGTTAAGTGGATTTTATTATTCTTCCTATGGTGTTACTGGTTTTGGCATTGATTTATCTACTGTAAATATTTCAAGTAATAATTTAGGGGAACACAACAGAACGACTGTTAATGTATTTGTTGATCAAACCATTAAATTATTTGATGAAAAACTTGTTCTTTCACCTGGAATTGCTTTAAGCTATTTCTCAGATATGTCATTTCATTCTTTTCCCGGAATTGATCTAGGATATAACATAAATTCAAATTTCAAACTCTATAGTAATATAGGAAAGACTTATCGAATTCCTACCTACACTGATTTATATTATAGTGATAGAACTACCATTGGCAATGAAAATTTAAATCCTGAATCTGCAACTTCAACTGAATGGGGTATAAAATACACTACTTCAGAATTTAAATTCTCTGGAGCATTATTTAATAGAAAAGCAAAAAATATTATTGACTATGTTAAAGAAAATCAGGACGATTTATGGAATGCTGTAAATATTGGTTCTCTAAAATCTACTGGTTTTGAACTTGAGTTTCAATATAAATTACAGAACCAAAATTATTTAAATATAG
>JADHLZ010000009.1 GCA_016780345.1 Flavobacteriaceae bacterium
TTTACAATTGGCATTTTATTTTCATCCAAAATTTCAACCCACCATCTTTGGGTCAATTCACTATTATAAAATTTAAGATTCATTTCTTCAGTTATCAAATTATAAGTATAGCCATTAAATTTGTTTGATTTAGGATCCTCAAATGTTCTGTAACTATATCCTTCAATAAAATACCACAAACACTGTGAAAGTAAAGCAGATGAAATTTTACTATTTAAAATTTCAAACAAGCCCAAAACTGAAAGTTTATTACTCATGCCTGCATATCTTAAAATTGAACACATTTCTCTACTAGAAAATCCATTTGGATAATTATGAGCAAAATTAAGTTCAGATGATTTAATACTTTTGAAATCAACAGAAAGAAAATTAGTTTCTCTTAAAACAGGTTCTACTTTCTTAATATTTGAAATTATTTTTCCAAGCCGATGTGATTCAAAATGGAACTTATGGATTAGATCAATTTCTTCTTGAGAATTTAGAAAAGTTTGAAAACCTATGTTACAAAAATGATTTAAAGAATTTTGACTTTCCATAATTATTTTTGACATATAAGACTCAGAATTAAATTCTTTTTTAATTTCACCAAAATCAAACTTGTTATCAACAGATGTTAAATTTATAGATTGATTAGCATTGATTAATGAACTATAAATTGGGAAAACAAAATCATTTCCTCCACCAACACAAACCAGTAAAACATCTTTTTTTATTAACTCATCATAAATTTTTTTGAAAGCAAAATACGTATCCGTGTAATGACTTCCATTTATCAAATCTCCTAAATCTAAAATATTTAGGTTCCAATTACCACAATAAAGAGAATAAAATTCTTTCCTAAACTCGTTTATTTTAATAAATTTTAAGTCAGATTTTGTTAAATTTCTATATTCATTAATTCCTAAAATTGCAATGTCGACTGAACCGTAATCTTTTGAGTGATCGTAAAGTTTTATTTTTGAACCAATTGTGTTTAGAGGTAAACTATCTTTATATTCAACAATACCACTTGTGAAAGATGAAAGAAAATCACTGATCATTGTTATTTTTTAGCTTTTTCAGTTTTCTTTTTTGAGAAATATTTTTTTACATCTACAATTGATAATTTATCAACCTTAGTGTCCTTGGAAAGTTCAATTTTAATTTTACCCTTGATCAGATTAAATCTTCCCCATCTGGCTTTTTCTAACCTTATACCTTCTTCATCCCATGATTTAATAAGCTTTTCTTCTTGTTTTTTCTTTTTTGACTCAATTAATTCTTCACAATCTTTCTGGCTAAGATTGTCAAAATCATATGATTTGTTTACATTAATAAATAAACCGTTCCATTTAATAAATGGTCCAAATCTACCTTTACCTTTGCTAACATCATATCCTTCATATATTGCAATTGGAGCATCAATTTTTCTTTTTTCCTTTATTAGCTCAATAGCTTTTTCCAAAGAAATATCAAATGGACTTAATCCTTTAGGTAATGAAATAAACTTTTTATTATACTTGATGTAAGGTCCAAATCTACCAGCATTGGATTCAACTTTTAGGTTCTCAAAATCACCTAAATAACATGGAAGTTTAAAAAGATTTAAAGCTTCTTCTAAAGTAATTGTATTAATTTTCTGATCAGGAAGTAAGCCTGCAAATATTGGTTTTTCCACGTCATCGGCCATTCCAATTTGAGCCATTGGACCAAATTTTCCTAGCCTAACACTAACAGTTCTTCCCGTTTTGGGGTCTTCTCCCAAAATTTTTTCACCAATCTCTCTTGTTGCATTTTCTTTTACATCAATTACATTAGAGTGAAATGGTTGATAAAACTCTTTTAAAATATTTGTCCATTCAATTTCACCATTAGCAATTTTATCAAAATCTTGCTCAACTCTTGCTGTAAAATTATAGTTTAAAATATTTTCGAAATTATTAACCAAAAAATCGGTGACAATTATACCAACTTCAGTTGGAACAAGCTTACCTTTATCTGAACCAGTATTTTCTTTAAGAACAATACTTTTAATCTGGTTATTTTCTGAAATTAATTGACGGTATTTTCTTTCATAACCTTCAAATGTTCCCTTTTCCACATAATTTCTGTTCTGAATTGTAGTAATGGTTGGAGCATAGGTTGAGGGCCTTCCAATTCCAAGCTCTTCCATTTTTTTCACAAGAGTTGCTTCCGAATACCTGTATGGAGGTCTAGAAAACTTTTCTGTAGCAACCATAGATAGTTTAAAGAGCTGATCATTCTCGTTTAAATCAGGGATTAAATCGTCATTATTTTCATCATCATTATCATCTGTGCCTTCAATGTATACCTTTAAAAATCCATCAAACTTTACTATTTCACCTTTTGCAGTAAACTGATTATCGTATTTATTTGATGAAATCTTTAAAGTTGTTCTTTCTAAAATTGCATCGGACATTTGAGAGGCAATCGTTCTTAGCCAAATTAAATTATATAATTTGGCTTGATCTGATTCCGCGTCAACAGATTTTTTTTCAAAATCTGTTGGTCTAATGGCTTCATGAGCTTCTTGAGCCGACTTGTTTTTATTATTAAATTTTTTTCTTCTAAGATAATTTTCACCGTACAAACTAGAAATTACTTTGGACGCATTATTTAATGCATCATCAGATAGATTTACACTATCCGTTCTCATATAAGTAATTTTTCCAGACTCGTACAATCTTTGTGCAGCAGACATAGTTCTACTAACAGAAAACCCTAGCTTTCTTGAAGCTTCTTGCTGAAGTGTTGATGTTGTAAATGGAGCAGAAGATGATTTTTTAAAAGGTTTTTTTTCAATTGACGATACTAAAAAATTAGAGTCTAAACTTTTTTCTAAAATTTCTTTTGCTTTTCCTTCAGTTTCAAACGATCCAGTAATTTGAGCGCTTAATTTATTGTTGTTCGAATCTGAAAATAATGCTGAAATCTTAAAGGAAGATTTAGGGACAAAATCATTTATTTCGTTTTCTTTATCTACAAGCAATCTAAGTGCTACAGATTGTACTCTTCCTGCTGATAAACCTCCTTTAACTTTTCTCCAAAGTATAGGAGATATCTCAAATCCAACTAATCTATCAATTATTCTTCTAGCCTGTTGTGCGTTAACCAGGTCGTAATTGATTTCTCTAGGATTCTCTATAGCTTTTAATATTGCATTTTTAGTAATTTCTCTAAAAACTATTCTTTTGGTTTTTGATTTATCCAATTTTAGTGATTCAAATAAATGCCATGCTATAGCTTCACCCTCCCTATCTTCATCACTAGCTAACCACACAGTATCTGCTTGTGATGCTTGTTTTTTTAATTGTTTAACAACATCTTTTTTATCGTTAGAAATTATATATTTAGGTTGAAAATTATTTTCAAAATCAATCCCAATTTCTTTTGAAGGAAGGTCAGAAATATGACCATAGCTAGAAGAAACTTTAAAATTTGGACCAAGATATTTTTCTATTGTTTTTGCTTTTGCAGGTGACTCAACAATAACTAAATTTTTAGACATTCAATGGATAATAAAGATCACAAAAGTATATTATTTTTTTTTTATGATTTTTAAACAAGATTTTTTCAGATACATTTTCAAGCAAATTTAATACTGTCATATTGTCATATATTTTTATATTTGCAAAGATTTAAAATCTGAAATGAATATCGAAATTGACACAAAAATCAAAAAGATTGAAAATGTGAAGGAAAATAATTTAAAAAAATTTTATATCGAGAGCTATGGCTGTCAAATGAATTTTGCTGATAGTGAAGTAGTTGCTTCAATTATAAGCAAGGAAGGCTACGATTCAACTACTAACTTAAATGATGCAGATTTAATTTTATTGAATACATGCTCAATAAGAGAAAAAGCTGAGATAACAGTTAGAAAAAGACTCGAAAGCTTCAATAAGTTAAAAAGAAATAATAACAATTTAAAGGTTGGAGTTCTTGGATGCATGGCAGAAAGATTAAAATCTAAATTTCTCGATGAAGAAAAAATTGTGGATTTAGTTGTTGGTCCTGATGCTTACAAAGATATTCCTAATCTATTAAATGAAATAAATGATGGGAGTAATGCAGTCAATGTATTACTTTCAAAAGAGGAAACATATGGAGATATTAGTCCGGTAAGACTTGCTTCTAACGGAGTAACTGCTTTTGTTTCAATAACAAGAGGATGCGATAATATGTGTACGTTTTGTGTAGTTCCCTTTACAAGAGGAAGAGAAAGAAGCAGAGATCCAAAGAGCATACTTACTGAAATAAAAAATTTAGAAGAATCAAACTACAAAGAAGTAACTCTTTTAGGTCAAAACGTTGATAGTTATTTATGGTATGGAGGTGGATTAAAAAAGGATTTTTCAAAAGCTAATAATTTGCAGAAAAAAACATCAATTAATTTTGCTAAACTTCTTAAAATAGTTGCTGAAAATTTCCCAAAACTAAGAATTAGATTTTCTACATCAAATCCTCAAGATATGAGTTTAGATGTGATTACAACTATGGCTTCATATAGTAATATTTGCAACTATATACACTTACCTGTACAATCGGGAAGTGATGTAGTTTTAAAAGCAATGAACAGGCAACATACTAGAAATGAATATCTGAGTTTAATCAAAAATATAAAGAAATTAATTCCTGATTGTGGAATTTCTCATGATATGATTACTGGATTTCCAAATGAGACACAACAAGATCACAAAGATACATTAAGCTTAATGAATGCAGTTAAATACAATTTTGGATACATGTTCAAATACTCAGAAAGACCAGGAACCTATGCTGCAAAAAAATTTGATGACAATATTGATGAAAGCGTAAAAAAAATGAGATTACAGGAAATTATTGATCTTCAACAAACTCACAGCAAATTAAGAAACCAAGAGTACTTAGGAAAAATTGTTGAGGTTTTAATTGAAAAAGAATCAAAAAAATCAGTTAATCATTGGGCAGGACGAAATCAGCAAAATACAGTTGTCGTTTTTCCTAAAAAAAATCATGAATTAGGTGATTTTGTTCAAGTTAAAATAAACGATTGCACCTCTGCAACTTTAATAGGTGAAAGTATTAGTTAAAATTTAATAAACTATGGAAACATCTACTCAAAATATTAAACAAAGATTTGGAATAATAGGAAATGATCCTATTCTAAACAGGTCAATTGAAAAAGCAATTAGAGTATCCCCTACAGATATTTCTGTATTAATCACTGGTGAAAGTGGTGTTGGAAAAGAAAGTTTTCCTAAAATTATCCACCAATTATCTCACAGAAAACACAGTAAATACATTGCTGTAAATTGTGGTGCTATTCCAGAGGGCACAATTGATTCAGAACTTTTTGGTCATGAAAAAGGAGCTTTTACTGGAGCTAACACTGCTCGAAAAGGTTATTTTGAGGTAGCTGATGGAGGAACAATTTTTTTAGATGAAGTTGGTGAACTTCCCTTAACAACTCAGGTAAGGCTTTTAAGAGTTTTAGAGAATGGCGAATTTATTAAAGTGGGGGCATCTGAGGTTCAAAAAACAAATGTTAGAATTGTTGCCGCTACAAACCTTGATATGGAAAATGCAATTAAAAAAGGTAAATTCAGAGAAGATTTATTTTATAGGCTAAGTACAGTAGAAATAAAAATACCACCTCTTAGAAATAGAAGGGAAGATATTCATCTATTATTTAGAAAGTTTGCTAGTGACTTTGCAAAAAAATATAACATGCCAACAATAAGGCTTGATGAAAATGCACAACATCTTCTTAACTCTTATAGATGGAATGGAAACATTCGTCAACTTAGAAATGTAGCTGAACAACTTTCTGTTTTGGAAGAAAAAAGAGAAGTATCTGGCGAATTGCTTAAAATTTATTTACCTGACTTTCACTCTAATTTACCAGCTTTAATTAATGAACAAAAGTCTTCTAATGATTTTTCAAACGAAAGAGAAATTTTATATAAAATTTTATTTGATATGAAAAAAGATTTAAATGATTTAAAGAAAATAACTGACCATTTGAAATCTGGTGATACAATTTCTAATCAAGTTGAAAATGACTTTAATGAATTAAAAGATCTTCAATCTTCTTTTCAAAATCAAAAGTCAACTGAAATTATTGATTTTGATAAAAAAGAAAATATTAAATCTAATATCGACAAGTATCATTTTGCTGAAGAAATAAATGAAGAGGAAACTCTTTCCATACACGACAAAGAGCTTGAATTAATTAAAAAAGCATTAGAACGAAACAATGGAAAAAGAAAATTAGCAGCTATTGAACTTGGAATTTCCGAAAGAACACTATACAGAAAAATAAAACAAAATGATATCGAATTGTAAATACATAACTTTATTTATTATTTCTTTAATTTTTTATGGATGCGGTAATTATTCATTTACAGGGGCATCAATTCCTGAAGGCACTAAAACTTTTCAGGTAAATTTTTTCGAAAATCAAGCAGGAAATTCGATGGGATCTATTTTTGAACCAGGGATTGATAGAGATTTTACAGTAGCTCTTCAAAATATTTTACAAAACCAAACTAATTTACAATTGGTTAATTCTGATGGAGATTTATTGTATGAAGGTGAAATCACAGAATATAAAGTAAGTCCAATGACAGCAACATCAAATTTGCAAGCTTCACAAAACAGACTAACTGTTGGTATCAACGTTAGGTTCTCTAATTTCAAAAAAGAAGAAGATAATTTTGAAAGAAGATTTACGTTTTATTACGATTATCCTGCAGAAGTTCAATTATTAAATGTAAAATCGGAAGCACATGATATAATTTTTGAAAGAATAACTCAAGATATTTTTAATGCATCTTTAGCAAAATGGTAGAGATTAGCACAAAATCTTTTAATGCTCTTATTCAAGATCCAACAAGAATTAGTTTAGATCATAGTATTGCATTGAAAGAAATCGTAAAAAAATATCCATTTTTTCAAACAGCCAGAGTAATTGAGCTTGTAGGTTTAAAAAAGTTTAGAAACATAAGATTTAACAAAGCTTTAAAAAAAACTGCTATTCAATCCTCAAATAGGTCTATACTTTATGAAATAATTGAACTTGAAAAAACTAATGAAAATATAAAAAACAAAATATTTTCTTTAGACAACTCTAAAAAGTCATTTTTAAATTGGTTAAAAGGTTATAACAGATCTGATTTTTATAATAACAATCAAGATTTAATTATTGAAAAATTTTTAAAAGCAGATCATAAAATAATTTCAAATAATGAAAACTATAATAATGATTTTTCAAAAAATTTTAATCCTGAAAAAAAAGAATACATGACTGAAACTTTAGCTAAGACTTATTACAATCAAAAAAAATATTTTGAAGCAATTAGAGCATATGAAATTTTGAGTTTGAAATATCCAGAAAAATTCAGTTTATTTGCAGACCAAATTAAAACTATAAAAAACAAAATAAAAAACAAATATCATGAGTAGCTTTTCAATTTTCCTAGCACTAATATTAATTGTATGTTTCTTGCTAGTTTTGGTTATAATGGTTCAAAACCCTAAAGGTGGAGGTTTATCTTCATCATTTGGTGGAGATTCTCAACAAATTGGAGGAGTAAAAAAAACCACTGACTTTCTAGATAAAAGTACTTGGGTTTTATCATCTCTTTTATTAATTCTAATTTTATTATCTAACATAGCTTTGGATAACAGGAACACTAACTCAGAATCAAAGCTTTTAGATTCTAGTAGTTTTGAAGAAACCATTCCTGAATTGCCACAAGACATTCCTTTGGAAATACCTGTTCAAGAATAACTTAATTTGTGTCAGATTGTCACTGAACATGACCTTTGATAGAAAATATGTCATATTTTTTTATTTGGCATGAAAACTGTAAATATTTTGTTATAAAAAAATAAAATCATGAGTAAATTAAATATCAAACCCTTAGCTGACAGAGTTCTTGTTGAGCCTCTTGAAGCAGAAACTAAAACTGCATCAGGTATTATCATTCCTGATACTGCAAAAGAAAAACCACAAAAAGGCAATATTATTGCTGTTGGTCCTGGAACTAAAAAAAATCCAGTTACAGTAAAAGTAGGAAATACTGTACTTTATGGAAAGTATAGTGGAACAGAACTAAAACTTGATGGAAAAGATTATTTAATCATGCGAGAATCTGATATTCTTGCGATAGTTTAATTTTTAAAATAAAATATAATGGCAAAAAAAATACAATTTGATATTGATGCAAGAGAAGGCCTTAAAAGAGGTGTTGATGCTCTTGCTAATGCAGTTAAAGTTACATTAGGACCTAAAGGTAGAAATGTAATTATCGGAAAATCATTTGGTGGTCCTCAAATAACTAAAGATGGTGTAACTGTAGCAAAAGAAATAGAACTTGAAGATGCTCTTGAGAATATGGGAGCGCAAATGGTCAAAGAAGTCGCCTCTAAAACAAATGATTTGGCTGGTGACGGAACAACAACTGCTACCATTTTAGCACAAGCTATAGTTAAAGAAGGTTTAAAAAACGTAACAGCTGGTGCAAACCCAATGGACTTAAAAAGAGGAGTTGATAAAGCAGTTGATGCTATTGTAAAAGAATTAAACAAGAATGCTGTTACTGTTGGAAGTTCATCTGATAAAATTAAACAAGTTGCTTCTATTTCTGCTAACAATGATGAAGCAATTGGGTCGCTTATAACTGAAGCTTTTGAAAAAGTTGGAAAGGAAGGTGTTATAACAGTTGAAGAAGCAAAAGGAACTGATACTTATGTAGACGTTGTCGAAGGAATGCAATTTGACAGAGGATATTTATCACCTTATTTTGTAACTAATTCTGAAAAAATGGAAGCAGATCTTGAATCTCCATACATTTTATTATACGATAAGAAAATTTCGTCCATGAAGGATTTACTTCCTGTATTAGAACCTGTTGCTCAAAGTGGAAAACCTTTATTAGTAGTTGCTGAAGACGTTGATGGAGAAGCTTTAGCTACATTAGTTGTTAATAAACTTAGAGGTTCATTAAAAATTGCTGCTGTTAAAGCTCCAGGTTTTGGTGATAGAAGAAAAGCAATGCTCGAAGATATTGCCATTTTAACAGGCGGAACAGTAATTTCTGAAGACAGAGGTTTTACGCTTGAAAATACTACTATTGAAATGTTGGGCTCTGCTGAAAGAGTAACTATTGACAAAGATAATACTACTATAGTAAATGGTGCTGGAGACAAAAAAGATATTGAAGCTAGAGTAAATCAAATAAAAGCACAAATTGAAACTACAACTTCAGACTATGATAAAGAGAAATTACAAGAAAGACTTGCTAAATTAGCAGGCGGTGTTGCTGTACTTTATGTAGGGGCTGCATCTGAAGTAGAAATGAAAGAGAAAAAAGACAGAGTTGATGATGCGCTTCATGCTACAAGAGCTGCAGTTGAGGAAGGTATTGTAGCAGGCGGAGGTGTTGCACTATTAAGAGCTAGAAAAGTTTTAGAAAAATTAACTAGTGATAATCTAGACGAAGTTACTGGTATTCAGATTATTTCTAGAGCTATAGAGTCTCCTCTTAGAACAATTGTTGAAAATTCAGGCGGTGAAGGATCTGTTGTTGTGGCAAAAGTATTAGAAGGAAAAAATAATTTTGGATACGATGCAAAGTCAGATAAATTTGTTGATCTTCTTAAGGAAGGTATTATAGATCCTAAAAAAGTAACAAGAATTGCATTAGAAAATGCTGCTTCTGTTGCAGGAATGATTCTAACAACCGAATGTGCGTTAGTTGATATAAAAGAAGATACTCCTCCTATGCCACCAATGGGCGGTGGCGGAATGCCTGGAATGATGTAAATTTAAATTCAAACTGCCCTTATGGGCAGTTTTTTTTTATGTATCAAAAACAATACGAATTTATTGAAAAGTCTGTAAAAAAACTTTCTTTTGAGAAATCACTAAAATTTGTTTGTGATTATCTTCAAAAAAATATAAATGGATATGATTGGGTTGGTTTTTATTTTCATAACGAAGAAAGATTAATTTTAAAAACTTACACTGGTCTAAAAACTGATCATACAATTATTCCATTTGGTAAAGGAATATGCGGTCAAACTGCACAAAGTAATAATCCAATTATTGTAAAAGACGTTAATAAAGAAAATAATTACCTGTCATGTAATATCAATGTCAAATCTGAAATTGTTGTTCCCTTATTTAAAGATAAAAAAAACATCGGTCAAATAGATATTGACTCGAATACACTTAACAGATTCAATAATGAAGACTTAAATTTTTTAAAAAAAATAAATAGTTTATTATCAAAAAAAATTTGAAAATTCTTTTATATTGTTAACAGTTATTTTTTAAAATAAACTAAATTTATAGATTACTTTTCCCAAAAAAATGCTAAAAATAAAATCCGCTTTAATTTCTGTTTTCGACAAAAACGGATTAGAACCAATAGTAAAAAAACTTCAAGATTTAAATGTAAAAATATACTCTACAGGTGGTACTGAAGTTTATTTAAAACAATTAGGTGTCTCTGTGATTAAAGTTGAAGATATTACAGGATATCCATCAATTTTAGGTGGAAGAGTTAAAACTCTTCATCCAAAAGTTTTTGGAGGTATTTTAAATAGAAGCGGAAACAAAGATGATATAAATGATTTAGAGAACTATTCAATTCCTAAAATTGATTTGGTGATAGTTGATTTATATCCATTTGAGAAAACTTTAAAATCTGGTGAAAGTGAACAAAATATAATTGAAAAAATTGACATCGGAGGAATCTCTTTAATTAGAGCTGCTGCAAAAAACTTTAAAGACATTGTCTGTATTTCAACAAAAAAGGACTATTCTAATTTTTTAAAAATTTTAAATAAAAACGACGGAAGAACAGATTTAGAAACTAGAAAAAAATTTGCCACTAATGCATTTAATATTTCTTCTCACTATGACACTGCTATATTTAACTATTTCAATAATGACAACGATGTTTTTAAAAAAAGTTTTAAAAGTGGAAAACAATTAAGATATGGTGAAAATCCCCACCAAAAAGGCACTTTCTTTGGGGACTTTGATGAAATATTTATACAACTAAATGGCAAGGAACTTTCTTACAATAATCTTTTAGATGTTGACTCAGCTGTTAATTTAATGTCAGAATTCGTAAATAATAATCCAACTTTTGCTATACTTAAACATAATAATGCATGTGGATTAGCATCTAGAAACTCACTGCTTGAAGCCTATAAAGACGCCTTAGCAGGAGATCCAATATCAGCTTTTGGAGGAGTTTTAATTTCAAATAAAGAAATTGATTTTCAAACTGCTGAAGAGATTAATAAATTATTCTGCGAGGTTGTAATTGCTCCTGGATTTGAAGATTCCGGGCTTGAATTATTAAAATCTAAAAAGAACAGAATAATTTTAGAGCTTAAAAACTATAGTTTAAGTGATGATCATATCAGAACATGTTTAAACGGAATATTAAAACAGGACAAAGATAATATTACAGATTCTAAGTCAACTTTTAAAACTTGCACTTTTAAATCTCCTACTAAATCAGAAATAGATGATTTAGTTTTTGCATCTAAAATTTGCAAACACACCAAATCAAACACAATAGTCTTAGTAAAAAACTTACAACTTACGGGTTCAGGAACAGGGCAAACTTCAAGAGTTGATGCTTTAAAACAAGCTATAGAAAAATCAAATAACTTCAAATTTGATTTGAATGGTTCTGTTATGGCTAGTGATGCTTTTTTCCCATTTCCTGATTGCGTTAAAATTGCACATGAACAGGGAATTTCTTCGATTATTCAGCCTGGAGGATCTATAAAAGATATTTTATCGATAGAATACTGTAATCAAAACAATATTTCTATGGTTTTGACTGGTATTCGTCATTTTAAACATTAATTTTAGTAACTTGTTATATACATTTTAATTATGGCTTTTTTTGATTTTTGGACCGAATCTATAGCAATTGATTTAGGTACTGCAAATACCTTGATAATCCACAACGATAAAGTTGTAGTAGATAGTCCCTCTATTGTAGCAATTGATAAAAAAACAGAAAAAATAATTGCTGTTGGAAGTGAAGCGAGCTTAATGCAAGGAAAAACTCATGAAAATATTAAAACCATTAGACCTTTAAAGGATGGAGTAATTGCGGATTTTAATGCCTCAGAACAAATGATAAGTACACTTATTAAAAGTATACCATCACTTAAAAAAAGATTTTTTACTCCTGCTTTAAAAATGGTTATCTGTATTCCCTCAGGAATCACTGAAGTTGAAATGCGAGCTGTTAGAGAGTCAGCTGAAAGAGTTAATGGTAAAGAAGTTTATTTAATTCATGAACCAATGGCTGCTGCTATTGGAATAGGTGTTGATATTATGCAACCTAAAGGTAATATGATTGTTGATATTGGAGGAGGCACAACTGAAATAGCTGTTATTGCATTATCTGGAATTGTTTGTGACAAATCTGTAAAAGTTGCAGGAGATGTATTTACAGGTGATATTATTTATTATATGAGAACTCAACATAATCTTTATATTGGAGAGAGAACAGCTGAAAATATTAAAATTACCATAGGATCATGCTCTGAAGAATTAGAAAGCCCACCAGATGATATGTCAGTTCAAGGAAGAGACTTGCTAACAGGTAAACCTAAAGAAATTGTAATTTCATACAGAGAAATAGCTAAAGCATTAGATAAATCAATTGTAAGAATTGAAGATTCTGTTATGGAAACATTATCAGAGACTCCTCCAGAATTAGCTGCTGATATATATAATACTGGTATTTACTTAGCAGGTGGAGGATCAATGCTAAGAGGACTCGATAAAAGACTATCTAAAAAAACTGACCTTCCAGTATTTATTGCTGAAGACCCCCTAAGAGCAGTCGTAAGAGGAACTGGAATTGCACTCAAAAACATTGAAAGATATAAAAGTGTTTTAGTGAAATAGACTAGTTATGCAACAAATGATTGATTTCATAATTAGGAAAAAAGATGTTCTAGTTTATTTTGTTTTATTGTTCTTTTCAATTGCTATTTTATTAAACTCTAATTATTTTCATAAATCTAAAATTATACTGATTGCAAATAATATTTCAAATTTCACTACTGAAAGGTTTATGTTGTTTAATGAATTTTTTGATTTAAAAAATATCAACAAAAAACTTATAGCAGAAAACTTAAATCTTAAAAATGAACTTGAAAAAATAAAAAGCAAACCTTTTTTTGATACAATTTCAAGCGCAAACTTTTCATATCAAAATGCAAAAATTATTTCTAATAACTTATCGTCATTTAAAAACAATTTGGTAATTGACAAAGGCATAAAAGATGGGTTATCGAGAGAAATGGGGGTGATTAATAAAGACGGAGTTGTTGGAATAATTACTAACATCTCAAGTAATTATTCTTATGTAATGTCAATTTTGAATATTGACTCAAAAATTAATGCAAAAGTTAAAAGAACTAATCACTTCGGAACTCTACAATGGAATGGATTAAATACAAATTATGTTCAATTAATAGATATTTCAGAGACAGCAAATATAAAAGTTGGTGATTCTATAGTTACAGGTGGTATGTCTTTGATTTTCCCTGAAGGTATTGATATCGGAATTATATCAAAAATTGATCAGTTTAAAATCAATTCCATTGATAAAAATTTTACTAATAAAAAAAATAACAAACTTATAGAAATTGAATCCGCAGAAAATTATTTTGACATCGAAATTAAATTACATGCAGATATGAGTAATTTAAAAAATGTTTATGTTATTGAAAGCTTAAACATAAAAGAATTTAAAGAAGTTCAGAAAAATGATTAGCGTCTATTTTTTAATTTTAAAAAGGTTTGTACTCTTAACTTTATTACAAGGCTTATTATTTAATAGCTTCGATTTATTTGGATCATATGATCCATACATTGCACTTGTGTTTATATTAACATTTCCAACAAAAATTAATAGGGTAACATTTTTAATTATAAGTTTTTGCTTTGGATTTTGCTTGGATTTGTTTACAAATTCTTTAGGAATTAATGCAGCTGCTTGTATTACTGCGGCATTTTTTAGACCATATATTTTAAATTTTGTTTTTGGTTTTTTTTACGATCCTCATGGTGTAAAAATTTTAAAAAATTATGTTTCAGAATCAACTTTATATCAACAAACATTGTATGTATTATCCATAGTATTTATTCATCATTTCACCATGTTTTTCTTAGAAGCATTCAGTTTTGATTTCACTTTGCTTATTCTATATAAAACCTTTGTCAATTCTATACTTTCTCTTATTTTTTGTATAACTCTAATTTCTATTATGATTAATAATGAAAAATAAATTATTACCATTCTTAATAATAATATCATCATTAATTTTCATTACACGTCTTTTTTGGATACAAATTATTAATATTAAAGACGTAAATCTTTCAAATAAAAACTCTGTTGAAAAGGTTTACATTTATCCAGAAAGAGGTTACATTTTTGATAGAGAAAATAAATTAATTGTTGGGAATGATCCATTTTATGATTTAATGATAGTCCCATCTCAAATCAATTTAATTGACACTCTTGAATTCTGTACAATGTTAAAAATTGATAAAAAAGTTTTATTAGATAAATTAAAAAAAGCAAAAAATTATTCAACAATAAAACCATCTGTTTTTTTATCTCAAATATCAAAAAAAGATTATGCTTTAATTCAAGAAAAATTATGGAAATACAAAGGTTTTTCTGTAAGAAAAAAATCAAATAGAAATTATATTTTGAATTCTGCATCAAATATTTTAGGATACATAAGTGAGGTAAATGATTATGAAGTCAATGATAATAGTTATTATGAATCTGGAGAATTAATTGGAAGACAAGGCATAGAAAAATCATACGAAAACAAATTAAGGGGAACTAAAGGGGTTAGCTATTTTCAAAAAGATAATTTCAATAGAATTACAGGTCCTTATAAGGAAGGTATATACGACACACTCTTTCAAAAAGCTAAAAACATTACGCTTACAATTGATTTCAATTTACAAGTTTATGGAGACTCATTAATGGCAAATAAATTTGGTAGTATAATAGCTATTGAACCTGAAAGCGGTGAAATTTTGTCTTTAGTAAATGCTCCAAGTTTTGATCCAAATCTTTTAATTGGTAGAGATAGATCTAAAAACTATCTCAAATTAAAAAACGATACAATTGGTAAACCTTTATTTGACAGAGGCTTACAAGGGATGTACCCCCCTGGTTCGACATTTAAATTAATAAATGGACTAATAGCTCTTGAAGAAAATGTAATAAATCCTCAAACTAAAATTGCTTGTAATGAGGGACATTTTTATTCTAAAAACAGATTCATGAAATGCCACTGTAAAGCAGGAACAATAAATGATTTAAATTCTGCAATATATACTTCTTGTAATACTTATTTTGCCACCATTTATAAAGAAACTTTAGAAAAATTTAATAATTCAAATATTGGAATAAACAAATGGAATGAACATGTTATTAAATTTGGGCTTGGAAACTATTTAGGCTATGATCATCCTTTGGGACAACCAGGATTAATTCCAGATTCAAAATATTATGATATATGGTATCCAAAGAATCAATGGAGAGCTGTTACTACTATTTCGAATGGAATTGGTCAAGGAGAAATTCTTACAACCCCAATTCAACTTGCAAATATTGCAGCAACCATTGCTAACAGAGGATGGTATATAACACCTCATTTTGTAAAAAAAATAACCAACGATTCAATTGAATTAAAATATCGACAAAAAAAACACACCACTATAAAGAAAAAACATTATGAAGATATTATTCAAGGAATGTATGATGTAATTGAAAAAGGAACTGCTCAAAACTCAAAAATAAAAGACATCAAAATTGTCGGAAAAACTGGAACTGCAGAAAATTTTATTAAAATTAATGGCAATCGCAAACAACTAACTGATCATTCTATTTTCATAGGATTTGCTCCGAAAGATAATCCTAAAATAGCAATTGCTGTTTTTATTGAAAATGGATATTGGGGAACAAGATGGGCTGCACCCATAGCAAGTCTCATGATAGAAAAATATTTAAACAAAAAAATTGAGAGAAAATATCTTGAAAAATATATTTTGAATGGAAATTTAATGGAAGAATATTTAAAACCCTACTCCAAAACAAACTTTAAAATCAATGAATAATGATATAAATATTAAAAAAATTGATTGGACAAGCTTAGTCATAATATTTGTTCTAATCCTATTGGGTCTTGGTAATATCTATTCATCCTCTCAAGCTTATTTATTAGACTCAATATTTATAATAAATTCTTTTTCAAAACAATTGCTTTTTGTATTTGCTTCAATTATTATTTTTTTATTTATTCAAATTCTACCTTACAGTTTTTTTACAAAATATTCAAGTATATTATACCTTTTATCAGTCATCTCTTTAATAGGTTTATTTGTTTTTGGAAGAGAAATAAATGGCTCTCTTTCTTGGTATCAATTTGGTGGATTCAGTTTTCAACCAAGTGAATTTACAAAACCTTTAACAGCATTAGCATTAGCAAAATATTTAAGTGACATAAATTCAAATATTAAAACTATAAAAACTCAATTTTATTCTTTTCTAATTATTTTTATTCCAATTATTTTAATTATTCTTCAACCAGATCCTGGAACAATAATTGTTTTTTTAAGTTTTTTTTTAGTTTTTTATAAAATTGGTCTACCTTCTATTTACATGAATTTTTTCATTGGATTTATAATTTTATTCTTTGCAACTATTTTATTATCACCAAATTATGTTATGATTTTTCTAGCTGCATTAACATTATTTCTATTATATATTTTTAAAAAAAAATATCACAACATTAAAAAAATACTTATTTACTTAACAGTATTCTCTCTATTTGTTTATTCTGTGGATTTCATATTTAATAATGTTTTTGAGCAGAGACACAGAGACAGATTTAATATTGTAATGGGTTTAAAGGAAGATTATAAAGGGTCAGGATACAATACTAATCAGTCTAGAATAGCTTTTGCTTCAGGTGGAATGTTTGGAGAAGGATTTTTAAAAGGGTCTCAAACTAGAGGAAATTTTGTGCCCGAACAACATACTGATTATATTTTTTCAACAGTTGGAGAAGAATGGGGGTTTCTTGGTGCATCTTCGATAATAATTCTTTTTACAATTTTAATGCTTAGAATATCTAAAAGAGCAGAATTACAAAGAAATTTATTTAGTAAAATATATTCTTATTCTACTGTAACGATAATTTTTACACATTTTTTTATAAACATAGGAATGGTAATAGGATTGGTTCCAACAATTGGTATCCCATTACCTTTTTTGAGTTATGGAGGATCAAGTTTAATGGCTTTTGTTTTACTTTTTTCAATTTACGTAAAGCTTGATTCTCAAAGAACTAGTAAATGGTAAGTTAGCGTGACTTAAAATAACTTTCCAAGTTGTTTCCTAAAAACATAAAACTTGTTACCAATAACATTATTGCTAAACCTGGAATTATTGCTAGATACTCTTTTCCTAAAATTATATACTGGTAATTATCTTTTATCATTGATCCCCAGCTTGGCATTGGAGGCTGAGTTCCAATTCCAAGAAAACTCAAGCCACTTTCAATTAAGATTGCAGAGGCAAAATTTGCAGCTGAAATTATTAAAACTGGACCAATAATATTGGGCAATAAATGATTGTAAAAAATTCTAAAATCAGAAAATCCTAATACTTTTGTAGCTGTAATATAATCTTTATTTTTTTCTGAAATAACTTGTCCCCTAACGACTCTTGCTACTTCAACCCACATAGTTAATCCCACTGCTACATATACTTGCCAAAATCCTTTTCCAAGAGCTAAAGAAAAAGCAATAACTAAAAGCAACGTTGGAATTGACCAAAAAATATTTATAATCATCATCAAAATCTTATCAATCATTCCGCCATAAAATCCACTTATTAATCCTACAGAAATACCAATTAAAAGGGAAATTAATACAGCAATAACGCCGATTGAAATTGAAACTCTAGTTCCTAAAATTATTCGACTAAATACATCTCTTCCAAAGTTGTCGGTTCCAAAAATATATTTACGTGTTTTTATATATTTAGTTTCAATTGTTTTTTCAGATTCAGTATAAAATTTATTGTATTCAATAATCTCTTTTTCATTATCATATAAACCTAAATATTCTATACCCTTTTCAGTAAAACAATAGCTAGAAATTAAAATCTCCTCATCTGGATATTTGTCTCCAAAAAACATTCTACTTAAGAAATTTTGTTTACTAGAATTTTTGTTGGGTATTAAAATAAATTTTGCTGAGAAACCTGGTTCCTTTGAGTTTATCTCAAGATGCATTTGATTTGAAAATCTTGAGGAATCAGGAATAAAAAAATATGAAAAAATTGAAATTAAAACACAAATAAAAATAAATCCAATACTTAAAATAATTCCAAAATCATTTAATGATTTATCTTTTGTAAGTTTCATCAGCCCGTTTTTGCCAAAATATTCTTATGTTGAATTTTTTTAGTTTTTAAGTTAGAAAGAACATTAATTGACTCATTTATATAAATATCAGATTTTAGCATATTATTCCATCTATTTCTTTTTTCTTGATATTCATCACTCTTGATTGTCGACTCTGATTGATCCACTAATAATTCAAAACTTAAATCATTTTTATAATTTGATATTTTTTTGAACTGCTCAAGCTCTTTTTTATTATTAGCTTGATCTAATTTAAATGAATTATAGTTTAAAGTAAATGTTTTATTCTTTCTCTTTTCAGCTAACCATTTAGCATTTAAATCAATCAAATTAAACAACTCATTATTAGATATTCTTAACTTAGATCCTTCTACAACATCTTTATAATTAAAATATCCATTCCATTTCTGATAATTAGTTTTATCAATATGGTCCCACTCAAGAGGATTTTTTTCATCTGACTCACCAATGTCAATATATGAAAATCTATCAGGGGTTACAATATCACTTTCAACTCCTTTAAGTTGCACTGAACCCCCACTAATTCGGTAAAACTTTTCTGTCGTAATTTTTAAAGCACCAAGGTCAAAATTACTATTTGAAATAAATCTATTTAAATCAATAACATTTTGAACTGTTCCTTTTCCAAAAGTATTATTACTTCCAATTACTACTGCTCTTTCATAATCTTGAAGAGCGGCCGCTAAAATTTCAGATGCAGAAGCTGACATTTGATTAACAAGTATGACAAGTGGGCCATCCCAAATAACTGAAGGGTCTTTATCATATAAAACTTTTTTTCTATTACCAATAGATTTTACCTGTACAATAGGGCCTGTTTCTATAAAAAGACCCGTCATCTCAACAACAGTTTGTAAAGCGCCTCCACCATTATTTCTTAAATCCAAAACTAAACCTTCTATTCCTTTACTTTTTAACTTGATAATTTCATTTTTAACATCAATTGCACAATTTATCTCATTGTAATCTTTAAAGTCAACATAAAATTTAGGAAGAGTTATTAACCCAAATTTTCTGTTGTCTTTATTAATTACAGTAGATTTAGCATAACTTTCTTCAAGAATAACTTCATCTCTAATAATCGAATAAGTTTTTATTTCATTATCAACTTTTTTTCTTACAGTAAGTTCTACAACAGTACCTTTTGGGCCCTTGATCAGCTTGATTGCGTCATCAATTCTCATTCCTATAACATCAACTGGTTCTTCATTAGGTTCGCCTACCTTGATAATCTCATCGCCTGATTCAATATTTTTGTCCTTCCATAATGGACCACCTAAAATAATTTCTACTATTTCAATACCTCCATCTTTTTTTTGTAATCTCGCACCAATACCATCAAATCTTCCAGAAATATTTACATCGAAACGGTCCTTATCCTCCGGGTTAAAATAAACTGTATGGGGATCGTATTGTGAAACAAAGGAATTAACATATGTAGAAAACCAGTCTTTTTTTTGCAGATCATCCATTAAATCAAAAACATCAGTTATGTTACCATAAACAATCTTAATTGATTCATCAAGTAATTCTTTTTTTGATTTCTTAATAGCGTTTGGATTTATTTCTAATGTTTTTTGTTGATCTATTATTTTTATATCATAAAAATCTAGCATTGAATACTTAAGTTGTTTTCTCCACCTTTCAGTTCTTTCTTTTTTATTTTTAGAAAAGTTTAAGCTTTCAAAATCAACATTAATCTCTTCATTTGATTCAAACTCAAAACTTTCTTCAAAAATAATTGGAATTAAAAGCTCAACCTCATTCATTCTTTCCATTAATCTTTGGTAAGTCAAGTTAAAAAAGTCAATTTTATAGTCAATCCATTGATCATCCAAAGATTTACTAAATTTCTTAAACTCTCTGTAGTCTGATTCTAAAAAATATTTTTTTTGGGGATCAATTGATTGTAAATAAGTTTCGAATACTTTTTCTGACAATTCATCATTGACATCTTTAGCCTGAAAATGACCTTTTTCTAAAACATATTTTAATAATTCTATTAATAACTTATCTTTATTAGGATCATCAAATTTTACTTCATTAAATTTCCAGCTTACAAATAAAAAGGAGATAGAAATAAATATAGTGATTAATATTTTTTTCATAAAGATTTAATTTGAAAATTTAGATTTCAAAAATCATGCAATAATTTATATACTTATAAATATAACATTTAAATTAATTGTGATTAATTTTTATTAATTTAAAGATTTGAAATAGTTTAGAAAATAAAAAACCTCAATAAAATTGAGGTTTTAAGTGCGGGTGAAGGGACTCGAACCCCCAAGCCTCGCGGCACTAGATCCTAAGTCTAGCGTGTCTACCAATTTCACCACACCCGCGCGGACGGCAAATATAAGCAAGATTATACAAAATATAACTATATTTTATATAAGTAAAAACTAGTTTTAATTACATTTGCAAAAAAAATAGTTTGAATAAAATCAAGAATTATATTGATTTAAATAAAGAAAGGTTTATAGAAGAGTTATTTGAATTATTAAGAATTCCTTCAATAAGTGCAAAAAAAGAATTTAATAATGATACAAGAAAAACTGCAAAGCTTCTTAAGACTCATTTTTTAAACTTAGGATTAGATAATTGTGAAATTTATGAAACTAAAGGTCACCCTATCGTTTATGCAGAAAAATTAATTGATAAAAATTCTCCAACCATTTTAGTTTATGGTCATTACGATGTACAACCTGTTGACCCTATTGAACTTTGGGATCAAGATCCTTTTGACCCTTATATTAAAAAAACTAAAATACATCCAGAGGGAGCAATTTTTGCAAGAGGAGCTTGTGATGATAAGGGGCAAATGTTTATGCATTTTAAAGCTCTAGAAATAATGCTTAAAAGCAATACCCTCCCATGTAATGTTAAATTAATGATTGAGGGAGAAGAAGAAATTGGAAGTGACAATCTCGAGCTTTTTGTAAAAAACAATAAAGAAAAGCTTTCTAACGATATAATTTTAGTTTCAGATACAGGAATGATTAGTAAGAATATACCTTCAATCACCATAGGTTTAAGGGGTCTTTCTTACATGGAAGTTGAAATAACTGGTCCAAATAGAGATCTTCATTCGGGTCATTATGGAGGAACTGTTGCCAATCCAATAAATGTTCTTTCTAAGATGATAAGCTCATTACATGATGAAGATAAAAAAATAACAATTCCTGGGTTTTATGACAATGTAATTCAAATATCTGAGAATGACAGAAATAAATTAAATTCTTCTCCTTTTAACATTAAAGAATTCAAAGAATCAATTGGACTTCCCAAAGAGGATGGCGAAAAAGGTTTTAGCACAATAGAAAGACAATCTATCAGACCTGCACTTGATGTTAATGGAATTTGGGGAGGATATACAGGTGAGGGTGCTAAAACAGTGTTACCTAGTAAAGCTCATGCTAAAATCTCAATGAGATTAGTACCAGGTCAAAATTGGAAAAGAATTAACAAACTTTTTACCAATCATATTAAAAATATTGCACCTAAAACAGTTAAAGTAAAAGTAATTGAACATCACGGAGGTCAACCTTATGTGTCTCCAACGGATAGTATTGGATTTAAAGCTGCTAGCAAAGCATATTTTGATGTTTTCAATTTAAAGCCTATTCCAACTCGTGATGGTGGTAGTATTCCTATAATTGCACTTTTTGAAAAAGAATTAAAAAGCAAGACAATTTTAATGGGATTTGGATTAGATAGTGATGCTATTCATTCACCAAATGAGCATTATGGAATATCCAATTTTCTTAAAGGAATTGAAACAATAACTAAATTTCATTATCATTTTAAAGAACTTTTTAACAATTAATTATAAATAATTCTGATGCAATACCATCAGATAAAAATTTCCCTTTTTTGGTTGTAAAAATTTTCCTGTCAAAGATCTCTAACATATTTAAATCAATAAATTTTTTTGATTTTTTAATTATATTATAAGAAAATTTTTTTCCAAATTTTTCTTCTATATGATCTAACGAAACTCCCCAAATTGTTCTTAATCCAGTCATTACATATTCATTATAACGGTCAATTTTAGTTAAATGTTCCTTCTGATAAAAAAGCTCATTATTAATTATTTGTTTAACATATTTAGAGTTATTTGAAATATTCCATGATCTTATCTTTCCATCAAAGCTATGAGCTGAGGGACCAATCCCAATATATTTTTTTCCAAGCCAATAAGATGAGTTATTTTTTGAGAAATAACCTTCTTTAGAAAAACTTGATAATTCATAATTAATATAATTTAATGATAAAAATTTTTCATACATAAAATTATACTGCTCATATACTTCTTCTTCATCTAGAGGCATTATAATTTTTTTTTCTATAAATTTTTTTAATGCAGTATTAGATTCAACTGTTAAAGCATATGCAGAAATATGATTGATTTCCCAATTCTCTAAAATTTGTAAATTTTTTGCCCATGTTCTAAAATTACTATTTGGCATTCCGTATATTAAATCAATTGATAAATTATCAAAATACTTTAATGCATTATCAATACAATTTTTGGACTGATTAGAGTTATGAGACCTATTCATCATTTTTAATTCTGAATCATTAAAAGATTGAACACCAATACTTAATCGGTTTATTAAACTCAAAGACAATTTCTTAACCATATCTAAAGTAAGATCTTCAGGGTTTGCTTCTAAAGTAATCTCAATATTTTCTGAAATTTTAAATTTTTTGTAAATAATTTTTATCAAATTATTAATTTCTGAAACACTCAATAAAGATGGTGTTCCGCCTCCAAAATAAATACTCTCGATTATATCAGAATTAAATCTTGACTTGATCTCAACTTCTTTTATCATAGAATTAATAACAACATGTTTGTTCGTTATTGAAGTTGAAAAATGAAAGTTACAATAATGACATGCTTGTTTACAAAATGGAATATGTAAATAGATACCTGCCAAAATTATTTTATTATTCTGTCGTTATTATTTTTAATAAAAGCTGTCCAGCCTGAATAGTTTTTTGAGGAGGATTTAGATTTATTTCTGTTATAATAATGACAAACTGCAGCTGCTAAACCATCAGTAGAATCAAGATTTTTTGGAAGTTCTTTTATATTTAGTAAACTTTGTAGCATTTTAGCTACTTGCTCCTTTGAGGCGTTTCCATTTCCTGTTATAGACATTTTAATTTTTTTTGGCGAATATTCAGTTATAGGAATTTCTTTAGAAAGTCCAGCAGCCATTGCAACTCCTTGAGCTCTGCCTAATTTTAACATAGACTGAACATTTTTTCCAAAAAAAGGGGCTTCTATAGAAATTTCATCAGGATTATATTTTTCTATTAAATCAATAGTCCTTTCAAAAATATGTTTAAGTCTCAAATAATGATCGTCTAGTTTATTTAAAACAAGTTCATTCATTTGAATAAGTGACATTTTATTTTCTTTAACCTTAATTAACCCAAAACCCATTATATTAGTACCTGGGTCAATACCTAAAATTATTTTTTCATTTATGACAGTCAAATCTTTTTTAATTTGATTTTATTATTAAAGGTAGTCTAAATTTTGAGCTTACTGGAATACCCATGTTAGTTTTTGTCGCAGGATATAAAGAAGGTATGTTTTCTAATGAATTACTAATTAATTTTTCTAAATCAGGAATTTCATTAATCAATTTATCTTCATTTTCAATTTCTATTAATGAAATTTTTCCTTTATAGTTTATTAAAAAAGAAATAATCAAGGTGTCATCAATTATTTTATTTACAATAAGGTTTTCCGAAATGAGATTTGTGTAAATTAAATTTAAAATTTTTGTGTTAAAACAATTTTTTCTATCACTTTCATTTATTAAATCGTTACAGTTTTCAAATGAGGGCATTTCATCAGAGCTTGTCCAATTAACATTTGGTGGTGAATAATTTGATTTATTGGGATTATATTTACATCCAACAATTGTTAAAATAAGAAATAATAGTTTAACTATTTTCACGTTAATTATTTAATTCTAAAATTAAATATAATTTTATAAAAAATTTTTATGGATATTTTTTTAATAATTATAGGATTAATTTTTTGCATAATTGGTTTAATCGGAAGCTTTACACCAATAATTCCAGGACCTATCACTAGTTGGATAGGACTACTTATTATTCACTTTTCGGATTTCATACCATTTGATTATAAGTTTTTATTAATCACATTTTTTATTGCTTCTTTTATTTTTATTATTGATTTAATTTTGCCTGTTTTGGGTTTAAAAAAAATGGGAGGAACTAAAAGCGGTTTAATTGGAGCTTCCTTAGGACTTTTAATTGGATTGTTTATAGGAGGACTTTTTGGATTAATTTTAGGCTCTTTTTTTGGAGCGTTTTCTGGTGAATATTTTCAAAAAAATGAAATTAAAAAATCCTTAAAACCAGCTATAGGTACTTTTGTTGGTATATTAACTGGAACTATAGTTAAATTGATAACCACTACAGCCTTTTTAGGCATTTATATCTATTTAGTTTACAAAAACCTTATTTATTAATAATAAATAGATCTATTATCTATTATTTCAGCTTTTTCTTTTAAAGATTCAAAAACCCTACCATTTAAATTAGATCTATTTCTGTTAATCAATTGATTTCTAAAAGAATTTATAAAACTAGTATTTATATACTCATCATTTTTTGAATTATCATCTTTTTTAGTAACCTTAATCTTATAAACTCCATTCTCACCAATAATAAAATCAGAAACAGAATTTAAAGCCAACCCAAACGCATGACCAACTACAGTGGGTTCATATCCTGCACCAGAAATGGTAGCATTTTTTTGATTAAGCGCAAGTGCTTTTTTCACTTCAATATTATTTAGATCTGCTATCTCTTCAATCGATAAAGAATTATTATTATTTGAAATAATATACTCAGCTTTTTTTGATTTAATAACTTGTGGAAGAATTTTATATGATGCATCTTGAATGGATGATATTCCTTCATTTAAAATTCCTGTCACTTGCGCAATTAGATATCCACCATTAGAAATATCGAATCTTTTAAAATCATTGACAGAAATTTGTTCAGAAAATAACCATTGTACAACTCGTCTTTGATTTTTTAAACCTGGGAAATCATTATCTAAAATCTTTACACCATTTACAACTTTAATTTCATAATTTGATTGGTCAGCAATTAGTTTAAAATCTGGATTTTTAGAAAGATTCATCTCAAATTTTGTTGCTTCATTAAATACTCTATCACTTGTTTGATCAGAGGGAATATTTTTTTCAGCAATTGAAGCTAGTAAAACAATATCATCTTTGGCAACAACTTTAATTACATGAAAACCATAGTCAGTTTCAACAACACCAGTTGAACCAACGCTTCTTGAAAATATAAAATCACTAAAAGGTTTTAAGAAAGCTCCTTCTTGAACAAAACCAAGATCCCCACCTCTAGTTCTAGATGGACCATCTGAAAATTCAAGCGCAAATTCAGAAAATTTTTCTGGTGAATTTCTAACTTTTCTTAATATATTATTAGCTTCTTTTCGTGCTTCGTCTTTTGTTCTTGAATTTGATGGATTAGCCTCTTTAGCACCTTGATATGCTATTAAAATATGGCTTGACCTTACAGACCCTCCAATTTTCTTGTCAAGCATTCTAGAGATTTTAAAATAATCACCATCTAAATAAGGACCATAAGTTTGATTTTTATTTAAATTAAAAAGCATATTAGCATGTTCCGTTGGTAAAGATCCTTTTGGGACATATATTGAATCAAAATTTATCTCAGAATACTCATTAACAAATTCTCTGATATTTTTTGTTGTTATTAGACTAGGTAAAGTTTCTTCAAGTTTTGAAACCTCATTATATTCTTTTGTTTCAACAAGTAATTTTGATAAACGATCTTTTATTAATTTTTCATCATCAAGCGATGGTTTTTCTTCAAAAAGGACATATTGTATATCTCTTGAGGCATCAACTTTGAATTTTTCTTCATTTTCACTTAAATATTTTTTTAAATCAGATGTTTTATATGAAATTAAAGAATCATATACAGAAGAATAAGGTATTTGTATAAATTCGATATCAATCTTATCATTATTTAAAAAATATTCATATTTACCATCAAAGTCAGTGTAATTAATGCCTGATTGAATTAAATTAAAATAATTTTGTTCATTAGATTGTAGTTCATAAATAGATTCTTGGCTTTTCCACTGTTCATATGCATCTGGATTAGTGGTTTTTAATTCTAAAATAAAATCCTTGAACTTATCTATATCAAACAATCCAACATCATTTAAAAATCTTTGATCTGAACTAAAACTTGGATTTTCACTTAAAATGTTTTGAATATGGTCCTTGCCAGACTTTAAACCAATACTTTCAAACTGCTGTTTCAAAATTTCAGATCTTAGATAGTTGTTCCATACATTGTTTACAGCAATCATTGTTTGTTGATTGTAATTTCTCTCAAAAAAATCAACTTGTGATCTGAAATCCTCGATTAAAATTTCTTCACCATTAATTACACCAACTGGTTCTTGTGCTTGATATCCTTTTCCATCAAAAACACCAGAAATAACAAACGCAAAAAGTGCTAAACCAATAACTATAATTAAAAAAATTGATTTTGATCTAATTTGTCCTAGAATTGCCATATATCTAAATTTTATAGCAAACGAAAATACAATATCCTCAGCAATAAAAAAAAGTTAAAGTTCTAATAATTATCTGATAATAGAGAACTTAATTAATTCATTTTTTTTGTGAGTAAATATTCCCTATAGTAAAAATTAAAAAACTTTAGAAATAAAATTTCTATTTTTTATGAAATTTTGGATTATCATGTTCATCTTCAATTTCTCCAACAAGCTCTTCAATTAAATCTTCAATAGTAATTAGGCCTGAGGTTCCTCCATACTCATCAATAATAATAGCAATTCCTTTTCTTTTAGAAGTTAAAAGATCTAGTAGATCATTTGCAAACATAGATTCAGGAACAAAATCTATTGGTTGTATAATTGATTTAAAATTCTTGTAATCAGAAAATATTCTTTGTAAAGTAACAAACCCAATAATATTATCAACACTCTGTTTATGTACTAATATTTTAGACAAACCAGTTTCAATAAATTTTTTTTTGAGAAAAGATTTACTTATATATCTATCGACTGAAATTATTTCACTTCTTGGAATCATTATATCTCTTACACGAACCTTTGAAAATTTTAAGGCATTCTGAAAAATTTTAATTTCCTGATCTATATCTAATTGATTATTACTATTAATTTCTTGATTAATATAATCTCCTAACTCTTCTTTACTGAAAACTATTTTCATTTCATCCTTTTTAGTCTTAAAATACTTTTTTAAAACACTGTCTGAAATCCAATTAAGTAAAAAAGTAATAGGACTAAAGAGATAATAAAAAATGTAGGTTGGTAAGGAAAAAAATTTAAGCAACCTGTTGGAATAAATTTGAAATAAAACTTTTGGTAGAAACTCTGCTGTAATTAATATAATAAAAGTAGAAACTATTGCTTGATAAAACACATATTTAAAATCAATTACAGATGAATTAATAAGTTCTGGAAATAAAAATTTAATTATAAGTTTTCCGGAGTAAATTCCATAAATTACAAGTGCAATGTTATTACCCAATAACATAGTAGCAATAAACTTTGATGGGTTGTTTGTAATTTTTTTTATAAACATAGAGGATATTGTATTTTGTTTTTTTTCAATTTCAATAAAAATCCTATTTGAAGAAACAAAAGCTATCTCCATTCCAGAAAAAAAAGCAGAAAATATTATAGATATAATAATTATAATAATGTTATTATCCATTAATTACTTTGCCCTGTTCTTAAATTTAATTCTGTAGTGCCTTCTAAATAAAAACATTCCAAAAGAAAGAATAGCAAAAATTAAAATAAAATTTTTCTTTTCATTAACATTATTCCCAATAAAATAATCTATTGTTAGTATTACAGAAATGATTAAATATAAATACTCCGAAATTATTCTAAACTTGCTCATTTATAAATTATTTATCTTCAACTAAAACTTTACCATCTAATTTTCCAGTATTAAATATACTAAATGACCTATTTGTGTCTAACCTTTTAGCCGTAATATCATAATCTGAGTTCTTAAAAGTAAACTTGTCTTCAGTAAATAGCCACTCCAGTTCAGGATCCCAGTACAGTTGATTAGTCTTTAATTCAGAACCATCATGATTATTGATAATTACATTTCCAACCAAATTTACAATATTGGTATTATTGTAGGCAATTGCATAATCCGATTTAACTATTGTTTTATTATTTTTTTTATCAAAAAAAGTAATTTCTAATCCATTAGGAAATTCTGAGTATGGGAAAATATAATTGGAAAAATCTTTATTTAAACTTGAAATTAGTATAGCTTTTACCTTGGCTGAATCAGTATAAATAAGTTTTAGATTTTCTGTTTCTCCGACTGGAAAAGAGTTTTTTGAATTAATGTTTTTAATCTCTATAAAATTATCTTCACAACCAATAAAAATAATTAGAAATAAAATGTTAAAAATTCTCATTAATTCAATGAAGGAACAGTTACTGATTTACCAATCCAACAATTAAATGAAATTATTTTGCCTCCCATAGCCTCACTGAATATATCTGTTTTGGAGGGGGCTCTAGCTTCATAACTTTTTGCAGTTTTATCCGCTAATTTTCTAACTGAAGGGTCAACTGATGCTGCTTTGTTTGCTTCTTTTAATGCAAGCCAATAAATAGATCTTTTTTCGAACTGACTAGTTCCACAGTCATTTGCACTACTTGCGTATAAATTTCCAATTAGCAAATATGCTTTACCCATCGAAGGTTGGAATTTTAAAGCTTTATTGGCATAAGTTCTTGATGAAGAAAACTGACCTGATTTTTTAAATTTGAGAGCAATTTTGTACAACGTCTTAGCCTTTTTTAAGTTATCAGTTTCTAAATCTACAGATTCATTGTAATATTCAATAGCCAGTTTAGAATCACCTTTTTTATCATTTAAAAGACCGAGATAATATGCTGAATTTGCAGAAGGATTTAGTTCATGTAAAGCCTCTACTAATTCAACAAACAAAGGATCGTCTGAACAATCCTTAGAATCCATTCTGCTAGCTGCTCTGTTTAACCATACTGCATCTGATTTAAATGAATCAAAATTCTTTCTATAAAGAGGGATTAAATTTTCACAAGTGGATTCTTGTGCAATAATAGCATCTAAATTATTTAAATATGTATCACATGCAACTATATTAACTTCATAAACTTTTTTATTTCTAATTTCTATTGAAGATAGCGGTGTGCTATTTTCTTCTTTGTTTAATATTAAATCTAACTTGGATGTATAAACTCCCATTTCATACTCAAATTTTTCAGTAAGTTCTTCATATTTATCAAATACTTTTTCAAGTGATACATCTTTATTACCAGACTTATACATTCTGAAATATAATTTAAAATAATTATACAATCCCTTAGGGGATTTAAAGCTTTGTGGATCTTTTGAGAATGCCTCATCATAAATTTTAACAATTTCACTATCACTAGCTAAATTATAATCCAACATAGTTTCGGCTTTTATTGCTAAAATTTTACCTGTTTCATTCTCTCCGCTTTTTGATTTAGGGAAATAATGAAGCCACTCATCATAGAGATTTACTAAATCTTGTTGATATTGAGATTTTGTGGTATTAGTTGAGGAGTTTATAAAAGACTTGAGCATTCTTTCACCCAAAACATAAATTGCAGAATTTAAATCTGGACATTGATTCTTCAATTCAAGCCAAGGCTGGTAAGCTGCTTTAAAATTTTTAACTTTTGCATATTCAGCAAAAATTGAAAGATTTGCAAAGCAATTTTCCTTAGATTGTGAGAATTGGTGATGAGAAAAAAATAAAATACACAGTAACAAAATATTTTTTTTCATGATTTTATAATCTAATTTAAATTGGGCAAAAACGATGCCCAATTTATTAATTATACTTGTTTTTTACAAACCAAAGGTCACTTAATGACATTCCAAGTCTGATACTGAAGAAATTTTCTTCAATTAAACCAGAGTTTGTAGTTCCTCTTTTACCAATTTCAAAGCCAAGGTTAACATTAGAAAACCCTCGAAATGGTATTCCTACACCAAAATTAAAGCCAAATTCTTTTATCGCTTGATTCTGGATAGAAAGTCCTGAATCTTCAATCCTTAGACCTGCTCTGTAAACTAGAGTACTAAAAAAGTTGGTAAACGAATCGAATTTAGGTATATAGAATCCTCCAAAAGAAAATCTAGTTCCTTTTTTAAAATCAACATTTTCTAAATTAAATAATTTGTTGTTTAAACCTCCACCATCTGTCTCCTCAAATTCTGCTCCTAGAAACCATTTTGTATCAACTCCTAGACCCAATCCAATTGTTTGTGATTTTGGAACTATAATTTCTGTTTTATCTAGTCCTAAAGAATTAAGATCAATTTGCTCAGTATCTCCAGCATATGAATTATTCAATGAGTAAGTAGATAAAGTCTGTTTATTTGTTGATACTAAATCAAATTCTTGACTAAGAATATAAGTAGCATGTAAACTTAATTTAGTGTTGATTTTCTCTCGATAAAGAAACGAAAATACATTGTTTATTCCACTTAAAGAAGAATTACTTTCAAGTCTAGTTGCTAATTCAACATCTTCTAAATAACGATTGACAAAATGTGTTAAATTACCAAACTCATAATTTGTAGTGAATCCTACTCCAATTTTTTTAAAAACTTTAAATCCAAATGTTAAAAAAACGGTATTAACTCCACCCTCGCCTCTAAATCTATCAATTATGGCAGGATTTACAGATTCATCGTTATTTTCTAACAAATAACCCACCGATGTCTGTGGAATTACGCCAAAACCAAATGTGAAATATTTTGTAGGAATACCAACTGCAAGATAATTAACATTAGAACTGTTTGAATTTTCATTAGCATTCTCAGATTTAAAAGTTAAATCATCATAAGTTATGCCCATAGAATAATTAACTCTTTTAAGTTGAGAAAATGATGCAGGGTTAGTTAAATTCAGGTGGATACTGTCGGTATATACACTTAAACCTCCCATAGATCTATTATCAATAGAACCTTTAAAAGTCTTTGAACCAATTCCATAAAATGAATAAGGTGATGATGTTCCAGATTGAGAAAATATAGAAAAAGAAAATATTAATAGAAATAAATTAACTAAAGTTTTTTTCATTTTTTTTTATTAACCTGTAAAAGATTATTTAATCCTTTAAGAAGGAAATTTTGATCAGCAAATATGGTATTTTTTATTCTCTTGAGCAAAAATTTAGTGTCCCCTCCTGTTAAAATTATCTTAATGTTTTCAAACATAACATTATATTTATCAATCACCCCTTCAATTTCAGATACTACTCCATTAATTACACCTGACTGAATTGAACTTTTAGTATCATTCCCAAATAAATTATCGAAATTATCAATAGAAACTAATGGTAAATTTGTTGTAAAAGAATTTAAAGATTTAAACCTCATAGAAATACCAGGGGAAATTGAACCTCCTAAATATTCATTTTTATGATTTTTAAAATCAAATGTTATACATGATCCAGCATCAATAACTAATACATTTTCGTTAGGAAACTCAAAACAAGATGAAGAAATTAATCCTAATCTATCCTGGCCAAGAGTTTTTTTAGTTTTATATAAATTTTTAAAAGGAAGTTTAAGTTTATGTGTTAATAAAAAAAGATTCGTTTTTATATTTAAATAATTTAAAATATCATTATCTATTTGACTGACATTAGAAATGATTGAGCTATTAATAGGGTAATTATTAATAATTTCATAAATATCAATTTTATCAAATTTTGATAAATCATATTTAACAATTAAATCAAAGCTATCAAAAACAGCTATTTTAAAAAAAGAATTTCCAACATCAATAACGAGATTCACTTAAGTAGGTATTTTTGTTAAAAATAAAGAAGATTTTTCAAATGATTTTTTTGGATGTCAAATAAAAGAATATATATTTGCTCTTGCAAAAAAAATGTGATGGTACCTTAGCTCAGTTGGTAGAGCAAAGGACTGAAAATCCTTGTGTCCCTGGTTCGATTCCTGGAGGTACCACAAAAGTCTCTATTCTAATAGAGACTTTTTGCATTTTAAGATATTAAGTTACCATTCTCATCCCATACAGCAATATCATTTCTTTTTGATTGATCAATACACTTATTAATCCATTCTTGTTCATATTCCAAATTGTATTGATCCAAAACATCTTTAGGAACACCATCCCATACATTTGGGACATTTCCTTTATAACCCAGCTCATTTATTCCAACTTTAGAAGTATAATACCCAGTCATAGTTAAATTTCTCATAATAGTAAACCACTTAACCATGTCATCTTGATCAGAATTTAAAAATTCAGGATTAGGATACGCTATTAAATCAAAATATTCTTTCTTTTGAATATCTGAACAATCAATAAAATTTTTGCTGTATTTTTCTTTAAAAACTTTGTTCAAGAATGATAATCCTTTTTTAATAGGTGACTCATAAGATGGAATGTCCTTGGCTATAAATTCTATAAGTTCAGGAACTTCAGCATCTACAATCGACCCATATTCATTGGGAGGAAGAATAATATTACAAATATTTGTAATTAATTTTATTTCATTATCACTGAAACACTTTTTGGAAAAAAGTAATCGATCGTAATCTTTTTCTGACTGAGTTCTTCCATAATTGAATTTTTTCATTGATCTAGCTACAGTTTTACTATCAACACCTGAAACACAACCTTCAAGAAGAACCCCAACTCCAATAGAACCGAAAACAATTGATTTTAAACTATCTCTTCTATCCATATATTAAAAATTTTGTTTTTTAAACTGATCAACAATGTAATCTGATGTTCTCCATGCTAATGCCAAGATAGTCCAAGTTGGATTTTTATCGGCTTGAGATACAAATGGACCAGCATCAACCACAAAGACATTAGAAACATCATGTAATTGTTCAAATTGATTAACTACTGATGTTTTTGGATCATTACCCATTCTAGTAGTTCCGACTTCATGAATAATTTCACCAGGTTTTGTAAGCCCATAATTTTTATCTTTTCCTGGCTTATCTCCAAGTATAATTCCACCCATGTTATGAATAATTTCCTCAAAAGTATCTTGCATATGTTTTGCCTGTTTTATTTCATGTTCAGTCCATTTATAATTAAATCTTAATACAGGAACTCCAAACTCATCAACTTTTTCTGGATCTATCTCACAATAATTACTTTCCATAGCAATTGACTCTCCTCTTCCATCCATTCCAATTAATGTGCCATAATACTTTCTCATATCAGTTCTTAAAATATCTCCATACCCCCCAACTTTTGTTCCAAAAAATTTGTTGAAGTCATTGACATTAAATCCAGATCCGTAAGATGGAGCTCCCATTCCACCCCATACCTCAATATGATATCCTCTTGGAAAGTCTAAGTTTTTGTTATCCAGCCACCATGGAGAATAAACATGCATTCCTCCAACGCCATCTTCATTGTAAATTTTTCTGTTTACAAGCTGGGGAAGAAAAGCCATTCGGCCTCCTCCAGTTGAATCATGTAAATATTTACCAACAATATTACTACTATTACCGAGTCCGTTTGGATGCTGCTTGCTTTTGGAATTCAATAATATCCTAGCAGAGCTGCATGCAGATGCAGCGAGTACAACAACTTTAGATTTTAATTTATATTCTGTCTTGTCTTCTTTATTAATAAAAGAAACTCCAGTAGCTTTTCCTTCATCATTTGAGGTAACAGTTCTAACCATTGAATTAACATATAAATCAATTTGGCCTCCATTATCCTGAGCTGGAAAAATTAAACATGATCCTGAAGAGAAATCAGCATAAGCAGAACAACTTCTGGCACATTGTCTACAATAAAAACAAACACCTCTTTCATTATTTATTCTTTTGGTTAATACTGATAATCTAGATGGCATAACTTTAACATTACTTTTTCTAGCACCCTTAATATAAAATAATTCATGAAGTCTTGGTTTAGGTGGTGGAAGAAAAAAACCATCTGGATCATTATATAAATTTTCTTTACTACCAAACACACCAATTAACTTGTCAACTTTATCATAATAAGGTTTAATATCATCATATGTTATTGGCCAATCCTCTCCAAGACCATCCAAAGTTTTTCTTTTGAAATCGTCTGGTCCAAATCTTAAAGAAATTCTTCCCCAGTGATTAGTTCTACCCCCAAGCATTCTGGATCTAAACCATCGAAATTGAGTCTCTTCGTTTTGAGTATAAGGTTCCCCCTCAATTTCCCATCCACCATAAGCTTGATCAAAATCTCCAAAAGGTCGAGTTGTTCCAGCACCACGTCTTGGTGAGTCATAAGCCCATTTCATTTGAGTCATTTGATCAGGATTTGCAGGATCATAAAACGGTCCAGCCTCAACTACAGCAATTTTAAGTCCTGCTTCTGATAAAATTTTTGTTGCCATTCCTCCTCCAGCTCCTGACCCTACAATAATTACGTCATATTCTTTTGATGTCTGCTTAATTTGCATTTAATAAGTTTTATAGTTCTAAAATTTTAATATTTCTAAAAGATATAACACCAGGGTGATCCTGAATGCTAATTTTTCCTGTTTTAAATTTTCCGAAATCACAATTATGCCAAGGTTTTTCATCACAATTATTAAACTTTGTTGGAGCTACCATTGCATCCCATACTTCACCACTCAAAGGAAATTCAAGAATTTTTATACCATTATGAATAACTATTCCTTTATTTATTCTATGATCAATAGTTATATCATAAGAATTCCATTCACCAGCAGGTTTTGTAACAAATTCAGAGGGAGCTAACATTCCATACAATGCACCAGCTTGAATCAAAGGAGGGTCAGGATTGGCAGGATCTAAAATTTGAATTTCAGGACCAGTAACAAAAGGAAATTCATATTTTTTATCTTCTTTTACTCCCCAAAAAAAACCACTATTTGATCCTGGGCTAACTTTCCATTCCAAGTGTATTTTAAAATTTGAATATTCTTTGTCACTTACTAAACTTTTATCACCTTCACCTGAAGCGTTAGCAGATGTAAAAGTCAATACTCCATTATTAATATCCCAACCAGTTTTGTTTCCATCATCTTGATAATAATGCCAACCATCCATTGAATCTTGTTGAATAAGAGAAACCCATTCTCCTTTTTTTTCTTTATGATTGCTATTACATGCAATAAAAATAAATGATATTAACAATAATATTTTTTTCATGATAAATTAATTTGATATTAAATAAATTTTAAAGTTCCCATCCTTTTCTTCTTTCTCTACCAACAAATTGATTAGCAGGTTCAAAATTAGTTATTCTTATATTTTCTCCGTCCCATAAAAGTTTTTTACGACCGACAAATTCATTTCCTTCTTTTAACATATAGCTTCTAAGAGCCAGGTTACCCATAAGTACTGTTTCAGTAAATGGACCCGAATATTCAATTGGTGAGGTTAGTTTTTTGTATGCATCGCTACCATAACCACCCTTACATGCATTAATCCATTCCATATGATGAATATAATCTAAATTTTGTGAGTAGAAAAGGTCAGTTTCAAAGTGAATGGTTTCTTTTCCTTTTCTATACAATTTTGGATTTAACCCATAAACCCCACATGAAATAACTCCTTTTTCTCCAATAATCATTACTCCATTTGTATTTCCTTTTTCTCCTAAATAATCATCTGAAGGAATTAAATTAGGTCTAGGAGGAATTAATCCGCCGTCCATCCATATTAGTTCAACATCGGAACGAGTTTTCAAAGTTTTATCAAAATGTAGAGTTATAATTGAGGCAGCTGGAGGGCTCTCAGGATAATAATTTGGGGTCCAAATCTTTTCATAAATTTTTGCTACACTACATTCAACATCCTTAGGATATCCCAGATCTAAAGCCTTGTATGGTGCATCTAAAATATGACAACCCATATCTCCCAAAGCTCCAGTTCCATAAGCCCACCATCCTCTCCAATTGAATGGATGAAATTCAGGCCTATATTCTCTATACTGTGCAGGGCCAAGCCATAAATCCCAATTAAGTTTATCTGGTTTTTCCTTATTAACTTTAGGCATTTGAAATCCTTGAGGCCAAACGGGTCTATCAGTCCAAGAATAGATTTTAATGATTTTTCCAATCAATTTTTTATCTACCCATTCTTTAATTTTTGTAACTCCAATACTTGAGCCACCTTGATTACCCATTTGAGTAACCACTCGATTTCTTCTAGCTGTTTTTGTTAAAATTCTGGCTTCTTCTATATTATGAGTCAAGGGTTTTTGAATATATACATGAATCCCTCGATTCATAGCGTCATTTCCAATTATACCATGAGTGTGATCGGGTGTACTTATGGTTACAGCATCTAAACCTGACTCCATATCAAACATTTCTCTATAATCAATGTAAAAATTAGCATTTGGATATTTTTTTCTTGATTTTAAAACACCATGACTTCCATCAGGATGAACATCGCAAAGTGCAACAACACGTTCTTTACTAGCCCATTTGTCTCTAATATCTCCACCTTTTCCTCCTGATCCTATTGAGGCAATTAATAGTTGATCACTTGGTGGTACATATCCTACTCCTCCTAAAACATTTCTTGGTACAATAAAAATTCCTGAACCAAGTATAGAAGATTTTTTAATAAACTTTCTTCTAGAATTATTTTTCATTAAATTAAGTATTTAATATGACAGCAAAATGTCTTTGAAATTTAAACACATTTTTTTTATTTACTTAACTATTGGGTTGTTTTTTTCTCAACAATTAGCTCAATCGCAAAATTTAAAAGACAAAAATGTATTAATAGTTTGGGGAGGCTGGGAAGGACACAAACCTGAACTTTTTTCTAATATAATTGAAAGTTGGCTGATTGATATGTCTGTAAACGTCGTGGTTTCAAATGATTTAAATATTTATTCAGATTACAATTATTTAAAAAAATTTGATTTAATTATTCAATCCGTTACTATGTCTAAACTCAAGGATGAACAGGAAAAAAATCTTCTTAAAGCCATTAGACTTGGGGTTGGTTTTGCTGGAGCTCATGGAGGTATTATCGATTCATTTAGAGAAAACACTAATTACCAATTTATGACTGGGGGTCAATGGGTTGAACATCCAGGGGGAATGATTGATTTTAGGGTTAACATTGTTCAAAATAAATTCAACCAAGGAATTGAAGATTTTGAAATATATTCAGAGCAGTACTACATTCATTACGATCCTAATATTGAAGTGTTAGCTTATACAATATTTGATAACAAAACTTATCCATGGATAGAAAATGTTGTTATGCCAGTCGCTTGGAAAAAAAAATACGGGAAAGGCAAAGTGTTTGTTATTACAATTGGACACAATCCTAATGAATTTAAAAAATATAAAAATGGTTGGGAACTTTTAAAAAGAGGATTAATTTGGGCAGCATCAAAATGAATTAAAATTTATTAGTTCAATTTTATTAATATATCTCCATTTTCCACGACTCAATTCTTTTTTTGATAAGTTAGCTAAAAGAACTCTATCTAATGATAAAATTCTATAATTTAGATTTTCAAAAATTTGATAAATATTAGAAATACTAGCAGTTGTCAATTCAACACCAATTTCATTCATAGAAGAGAAATTAACATAATCAACAGAAAGGATTTTTATTTTTTTAGAGTTTATATTTTCAATTTGTTTTTTATGATCAGAGGAAAGTTCCTTGTCTAATTTTAAATGAAATAATTGTTTTTTTTTATTTAAATTTTTTACAAAATCCTTATTAAAAGACTTGTCATTTGACATAACGACTAACCCTAAAAACTCATTTTGAATTATTTCTTCAATCTCGAGTTCTTCAACCTTTGAACTTTTAACTAAAGTGAATACATTTTTTTTATTGTTTCTGTTTAAATCAAAATCATATGGCTTGTTTAATAGAATGTACTTAAATTGTTTGTTGGTAATCAGTTTATTATCAATTTTCACCTCTGAATCAGTTGAAATTTTAGAACCTAAAATTGAAATTATATTGCCATTAACCGAAACCCTTCCATTTAAAATATAGCTATCAGCTTCTCTTCTTGTGCACAATCCAGAATTAGATATAAACTTATTTAATCTAACCAAATTACTTTTCATATTAAAAATTGTTTAAGGTAATACTTAAAATTCCAAGTATTATTAAAAATTTCAAAGAGTTATGTAGTTTTTGATAGCTAGATCTAGAGTTGCTTTTCCAAAGAAAGAATAAAAAACATATATAAAATAAATATGTAGAATAAAAATAGTATCTCATTAAAGAAATTTCATAAGAATTTAAAATATGAAATGAAAGAAGTAAAACAAATAAAGAGCACAAAGTAATGTACCATTTTGAGATTCTTTCTCCATATTTAACAGGTATAGTTATATATTTTAATGTAAAATCTCCGACAAAACTTTCCAAATCTTTAACAACTTCTCTAGTTAATACAACAAAAAATAAAAAAACAGAATGAGATATAATTTCTTCTGAGTAATTCTTATAATATAACATTATTGCAAAAAATGGTGTGATCGATAACATAACTGAAAAAACATTCCCAATAAATGGATATTTACTAATTTTTATCGAATAAATAATTATAGATAAAATATATATTGCAAAAAATAAAAAAGCTTTAGCAGAAACTAGCGAAGCAAAAAAAAGAGTAAAAAAATTAAACAGGATGTAAACTATAAATTTTGTTTTTCCAGAAATTTGATTTTCTAAAGTAGTTTTTAAAGGCCTATTAATTAAATCTTTTTTTGCATCATATATACTATTAACAATGTATCCGGCAGAAATTGAAAAAGCAGAACAAAAAATAATTAACCAAATATTTAAATCATATAGAACAAACTTAAAATTTGAATTTTTTGAAAAAATAAAAATTGTAGAGATAAATTGAGCAAGAATAATAAATAAGACATTGTAGCCTCTAATAACTGAAAACAAACTGAATATTTTAAGTATATTATTTGTATTTATTTTAGAGAAAAGCATCAAAAGTTGTAAACAACTTCAAGATTATAGTCGCTTAAAGATTTTTTTGCTTTATCAAAATCTTTAGCAAATCCTAGTATGTAGCCTCCTCCTCCAGAACCACATAACTTTAAAAAATAATCTTCAGATTTAATACCTTTTTCCCATAACTGATGAAAGTTAGCAGGAATCATAGGTTTAAAGTTTTTATATACAATTTTTGATAATGTTTTTATGTTTGTGAAAAGAGAATTGAAATTTCCATTTAGAAAATCATCAACACAATGATCACTAGTTTTGATAAATTCATTTTTTATCATGTTTTTGTAATCTTTATTTTTCATTGATTTAAAAAATAAATCAACCATCGGAGCAGTTTGACTAGATTCTCCACTATCAATTAAAAAAACAGCTCCTTTTCCTTTAAAGGTTTGGGATGGAATTCCTGTTGTTTCAATATTTGTTTTTGAATGAATTAGAATTGGTAAACTTAAATAACTATTGAGTGGATCTAAACCAGAAGATTTGCCATGAAAAAAAGATTCCATTAAAGAAAAAATCTTTTTTAAAATTAATATTTTAGGTTTAGTTAAGTTTTCTAAAACAGTGATTTTATTGAAAGCGTATCTATCATAAAATGCTGCAACTAAAGCCCCGCTACTACCAACTCCATAACCCTGAGGAATGGAGCTATCAAAATACATTCCATTTTCTAGATCATAGTCTAATTTTTGAAAATCAAAAGTCACAATTTTTTGATCAATCTTCAATAAAAAATCTCTGAACTTTAATAAATTAACATTTGATTGTATTTCATTTTTATTAATATAATTTCCAATTTTTAAGCCTCCTTTAAAAAAGTTGTAAGGTATAGATAAACCCTTGGAATTTTTAATAATACCGTACTCACCAAACAATAAAATTTTTGAATAAAATAATGGTGCTTTCATATTTCTAAATTATAATTTATTTGGACCATAACCAACCTGATCATTTATAAACTCTCCATTATAGCAAAAAACTGATAATGTTTTTTTAATAAAACTTTGAATTTTATCGTATTCGTTGTTAGGATATAATAAATGAATATTTGCTCCTGCATCTAATGTAAAACACACTTTTGAACCCGAAGATTTTCTATAATCCCATACTTTATTTATTATATTTAAAGTATTAGGTTTTAATAAAATAAAATATGGATTTGATGTCATCATCATAGCATGTAGTGTTAGTGCCTCTAACTCTACAATTTTTATGAACTGATCAATATTTCCATTTGAAAGAACATCACACATTAAAGTTAAATTACTATCTACTTGAGATAATCTGTTTTTTGAAAAAAAATGATCGTTCATTAAATCATGACCAACTGAACTAGACACTTGCTTTTGAGCTTTGTCAACTAGAAGAATGGAATCATTATAATTTTTAAAAATATCGTGCAGTTCATTAGAAAATCTAGATCCATAGTGATTTGAACTATCATGGAAAATATTATTTTTCCCCCATATTACAACTGGACCTAAAATACTTCTACATGCGCTTCCTGAACCCAAACGTGATAAAAAAGAAGCTTTTTTAAAAAAGAATTCATTAGAAATAGTTGGGTTTAAAGATTTTTCAATATCCATCAAACATAATGATATTGCGCTATAGGCTGAAGCTGATGAAGCAATTCCACTACTGTGAGGAAATGTATTAGTTGTTTCAAGAATTAATTCAACATTATTTAAAAAAGAGCAGTATGGTTTAATTCTTTGAAAAAATACATTCATTTTAGTTTCGAAAGAAACTTCTCTTTTACCTTCAAAATATAATTGAAATTTGAACTCTTTTATTAAACTACTAAACTTGAATTTTAATTTACAATTTGTAATACATTTTGATAATGTGAAACTTAAAGATGGGTTTTTAGGAATTTGTATATCCTTTTTTCCCCAATATTTAATTAAAGCAATGTTACTTGGGGACGTCCAGGCAGAAGATCCCTCAAGATTTTCTTTAATGTTTGTTTTATTTTTAAATTCAAAAAAGTCAGCCATTAACTTATTTTCTTGATTATTGAATTATCTGTTTTCTTAGTTATTCCATCAAAACCTATGATTCCAGAAACAGTAGTATATTTTAATATATTTTTTTTGTTTGGATTAATAATCTTAAAAGCAGATTGACACATCAAAGTAGCTTCATGAAAACCACATAGAATTAATTTTAACTTTCCTGGATAAGTATTTATATCTCCAATTGCAAAAACACCTGGAATGTTTGTTTGATAATCTAAAGAATTGTTAACTACTATAGAATTTTTTTCGATTTCAAGGCCCCAATTTGAAATTCCACCGAGTTTTGGAACTAAACCAAACAGTGGAACAAAAAAATCAGTTTCAATTGTTTTAAAAACATCGTTGTGAATAATTTCAATACTTTCAAGTTTTTCCTTGCCATTTAGTTTAATAACCTCTGCCGGGGTAATAACATTAATTACAGAACTGTCTTTAAGCTTTTGAACTTTTTCAACTGAATCAATTGCTCCTCTAAATTCACTTCTTCGGTGAACTAATGTAACTTTTTTGGACAATTTTGATAATTCTATTGTCCAATCTAAAGCGGAATCTCCCCCTCCTGCAATTACAATTTTTTTACCCCTAAAAAATTCTGGATTTTTTATCATATACTCCACTCCTTTACCTTCATAATCTAAAATACTATCAATTGGAGGTTTTCTTGGTTCAAAACTACCTAGTCCTCCTGCTATTGCAATTACTTTAGCATTATAAACTTTTTTTAAATTTGAAATAACATCAAAGGTGCCATCTTCATTTTTTATCAACTCATCTGCTACTTCTGCTAAAGAATAAGTTGGCGAAAAAGGCTTTATTTGTTCAAGTAAATTGTCAATTAATTCACCGGCCATTACTTCAGGCATACCAGGAATATCGTAAATTGGTTTTTTAGGATAAATTTCTGTACATTGACCACCAGGCTTAGGAAGTGCATCAATGATATGACATTTTAAACCTAAAAGTCCAGCCTCGAAAACGGCAAATAAACCAACTGGTCCAGCTCCTATTATTAAAATATCTGTTTCAATTTTACCCATCAAGAAATGTTTATTACTTTTTGTATTTCAGGAGCATGTTTTTTTATAGTCATCTCAACTCCATTCTTTAAAGTCATTTGATTTACAGAGCAGTTTACACAATTTCCTAAAAGCTTAACTTTTACAACAGCATCAACAATCGAAACTAATTCAATATTTCCTCCGTCTGATTCTAAAAATGGTCTAATTTCATTTAAAGCATCTTGGACTTTTTTGTTCAAAGTGTTTGTATCCATAATAGTATTATTTTTTTGCTGAGCAGCCAGACATTGTTGTGATTTTTACAACTTCAGTTTCCGGTAACTCTTTATTTCTAACAACAAGTTCTGACAGCATATTTTTACTTATTTCATTAAATATTTTTTCTGAAACAGTATTATATTGCATTGACGCTGGTCTTCCAAAATCTCCTGCCTCTCTAATGCTTTGAATTATTGGAAGATCTCCCAAAAATGGTATTTTAAGATCACTTGCAAGATTTTTTGCTCCATCTTTTCCAAATAAATAATATTTATTTTTAGGAAGTTCAAGAGGAGTGAAATAGGACATATTTTCTATTAAGCCCAATACAGGTACATTAATGTTTTCTTTTTTAAACATAGAAACTCCTTTTCTAGCATCACTTAGAGCAACTACCTGTGGAGTACTTACAATAATAGCTCCTGAAATTGGTAAAGATTGCATAATACTAAGATGAATATCACCTGTTCCAGGCGGAAGATCAATCAAAAGAAAGTCTAATTTTCCCCAATCTGCATCAAATATCATTTGATTTAGAGCTTTTGAAGCCATTGGTCCTCTCCATATTACTGCCTCATCAGATTTTGTAAAAAATCCTATTGATAGTATTTTAACTCCATAACTTTCAATTGGTTTCATTTTTGATTTTCCATTAACATTAACTGCCAAAGGTTTATGGTTTAAAATATCAAACATTAATGGAATAGATGGTCCGTAAATATCTGCATCTAAAACTCCAACACTAAATCCCATTTTAGATAATGAAACCGCTAAATTTGATGTTATTGTAGATTTACCTACACCTCCTTTACCAGAGGATATAGCAATTATATTAGAAATATTTTCAATTTTTCTTTCTGTATTATATATTTTATTTTCCGTTGGTTTTATTACAATAAAATTGATTTTTAAATCTATTTCTTTCTTCAATTTTTCTTTTAAAAAATCAAATAACTTTTTTTTTGTTGAATTTTTTGATTGAAGAGTTGGATTAATTACTTCTAAATCAATAATTACCTCATTTCCAAAAACTACTACATTTTTAACTGATCCTTTACTAATTATATCAATGTTATCATTTTCAAAAGAAAAGTCACTTAAAATTTCAGAAATTATTTCTTTATTCAACATGAGATATTTAAAATGATTCTAAATTGCAAATATACTATTCTACTTAACAAATATTATAATTCTTTATTTGGGTCCCAAAAAAAATTATTAAAGTCTTTAACTTTATCATTTTCCACCTCTAATCCCTCGTTTTCAAGAAGTTGCTTCATTAAATTAATTCCAAAGAAATGTTTTTTTCCAGTTAACAAACCTACTCTATTAACAACTCTATGTGCTGGAATATTTTTTTTGGTATGAGAGTAATTCATTGCCCAACCAACAACTCTTGCGCTTTTTTGTGAACCTAAATAATTTGCTATTGCTCCATATGTTGTAACTTTTCCGTAGGGTATTTGTTTTACAACATTGTAAACTCTTTGAAAAAAATCAACATTCTTATTCATTAAACTTAAAATTTAAATAGGTGATTTTTTTTCCCTCATTTAAATACGTTTTTTCATAATGAGTCTGAATTTTTATTACCTCATCTGGAGCATTTAAATTTTTGTAAATATCGTGATTTGAAACAATAGGATTTATTGACATTTCTTCAAGTTTTCCTAGGGTATATCCATGTAAAAACTCACTGTCTGTTTTTAAATGAACAATACCTGTATCTCTTAAAATATTTTTATAAATAGATAAAAATTTTGTGTTAGTCAAGCGATGCTTTCTTCTTTGGAATTTTATTTGTGGATCTGGGAATGTAAGCCAAATTTCATCAATCTCATTTTTTTCAAAAATAAAATCTAATAATTCTATCTGAGCTCGCAAAAAAAATACATTTTCAAGCTTTTCTTGAATTGCAGTCTTTGCTCCTCTCCAAAATCTAGCACCCTTAATATCGATTCCAATATAATTTTTATTGGGATTTAGTTTTGCTAAATTTACAGTATACTCACCCTTACCACATCCAAGCTCTAAGACAATTGGATTTGAGTTTTTAAAAGCTTTTTCTTTCCATTTTCCACGAAAAGCGAAATTAAATTTATTAAGTTCGTCTCTTGAGGGTTGAATAACATTATCAAAACTCTCATTTTCAATAAATCTTTTAAGTTTATTTTTACTTCCCAATTAAATTAGATTTTGGGGTAAAATTATAGATATTATTTAGATTTCTCAATCGAAAATGAAAATTCTGAGCCAACTCCATAATCACTTTCGACATATATTTTTTCATTGTGACCCTCTATAATATGTTTTACTATTGCAAGACCTAATCCTGAGCCACCTGTTGATCTACTTCCAGAATTTTCAACTCTGTAAAATCTTTCAAATAACCTTTCAAAATGCTCCTTTTTGATTCCCTTACCATTATCAGTAATTCTTACTAAAAGCTTATTATCAATTAAATTTTCAACTGAAATTTCGGTTGTCCCATTCTTCTTCCCATACTTAATTGAGTTTTCGATCAAATTAGTAAGTACTTGGTGTATTTTTTCCTGATCAGCAAATACATTGATTTTTTTCTTTTTGGAGTCAATCACTAAACTTATATTTTTTTTTGAAGCTTGAATCTCCAACATTTCAAAAACATTATTGATAATTGAGATAATATTAAAGCTTGATAATTCAACTTTCATATTATTTGATTCTAGTTTTGTAATTAAATCCAAATCTTTAACAATAAAAATTAGTCTTTCTACTGCCTTTTCAGCAATTTTCAAATATTTAATATTGACGTTTTTATCTTTAATAGCACCATCTATTAAAGTTAAAAGATAGCTCTGAGAAGTAAATAGTGGTGTTTTTAATTCATGGGCAAGATTACCAATAAAATTTCTTCTAAAATTTTCTTTTTCTTGCATTGACTTTATCTCGATCTGATTCTCCTTTGAAAAAGTTTTTAATTGTTGAATCAAATCTTCCATATCAGTTGAAACTAGTTTATTTTTTATGGAATCATTTTCGGGGATAATTGATTTATATATGTCTTTAATTCTATTTTCTATTACAAACTTTAAATACAAATAAATTAAAGTAAATGTCACAATTCCTAGAGCAGAAAAAGTAAATAGTATTCTGTCTAGAGAGAGTTTAATAGAAAACGATTGTAAAGTAAAAAATATTAAAAGTGTTAATGTTGTACTTAAAATAAATGAAAAAATAAAAGATTTAAATTTAATTTGACTTAACGTAGGCATTTTATTTTTGACTAAACTTGTAACCTATTCCTTTAACGGTTTTAAAATACAAATCTCCAACTTTTTCTCTTAATTTTCTAATATGAACATCAATAGTTCTATCTCCTACTATCACATCTAATCCCCAAACCTTACTCATAATTTCATCTCTAGTGAAAACTTTTTCAGGTTCCGATGCTAGTAAGTAAAACAATTCAAACTCTTTTCTTGGTAAAATGATAGAATTACCATTTTTATAAACTGAATATTGTTTTCTGTTAATTTTGATTTCGTCAAGATCTAATTCCTCTTTTAAATCGGTTTGTTTGTTTAATCTATTAACAATTGAAGCAATTTTTTTCATTAAAATTTTTGGCTTAACTGGTTTGGATATATAATCGTCTGCACCAGCATCAAAAGCAGAAATTTGAGTAAAATCTTCATTTCTTGCACTTAAAAAAATTATTCTTGTATTCGTTAAAGTTGGAATTAATTTCAATAATGAACATGTTTGAATTCCATCCATAACGGGCATCATCACATCAAGTAAGATAACATGCGGGATAAAATTCTTTACTTTTTTTAAACATTCCTTTCCGTTGGAAGCTGTTTTTACATCATATCCCTCTAATGATAAGTTGTACCTTAAAATCTCTACAATATCAGGGTCATCGTCAACTACTAAAATTTTAGATTTTTTTATCATTTATTTTAATTTTAATCAAAAATAAATATTTAAGGTTTTAACTTGCATTAGTTAACAATTGCTTAACAATTGCTTAATATTACTTTCATCTAAACTATGATTTTGAACTGTGAATCACAATCAAATTTTGAAACAAAAGCAATAAAAACTTTTGAATTTCAATATCGAAACAATATAGTT
>JADHLZ010000010.1 GCA_016780345.1 Flavobacteriaceae bacterium
TAAGTAATGTTTAGGCAGTTTTCAGTCAGAACATTGTCGAAAATTAATTGAAAACTAAATCTGTAGAAAGCTATTTTGTCGCTTGTTTGGACGAGGGTTCGATTCCCTCCGACTCCACTATTTTAAAACTAAACCAACATAGTGGGATTTTCTTATTTGTAAAAATTAGAAAAAAGATTTTTTTCATATCAAATGTTTCATTCAGAAAACATTGAACAAACGTTTTAATACTGCTGACAAAAAAATAGTTTTTGAAAAACTTAACATAATTTTAAACTCTTCAATAAAATTAGATTTGTTATCCAAGAATCTAAATATGGTTTTAGAATTATTTTTTTTAAACATATCTGAAAATAATTTTTTTCCAAGATGATTTTTATAAAAAAGGACATCCAAAAAAATTAAATCGTAAAACCAAAACCTGTCTTTTGAAATAAATTTATCAAAGCTTCTATGACTTTTCAAAAACTCAACAATTCTAGTAGTTTGCTTATCAATGTTCTTAAAAGTGTATCCAGTACTGGGCTTACTCCATCCTCCTGCAGAACCAATATTTAAAATGTTTTCTGAATTTTTGTTAAAAAAAGGGAAGCATGTCATGGGTATTTTACCAGATTCTTTCGAAATGATTTTATACTGATTAATATTTAAAGAGTTTAAATATTTATTTATTGCAGCTTCATATTTATTAGATTCCAATAACCTTTTAGAAAACAAAGTATATTCAACTAAAGCTTCATTTTTTGAAAATGGAAGTATATACATGAACTGTGTTAATTGATCTTGATTGATTGAAAAATCCATAAATGTTGCTTTTTCTGGATTGAAACTTTCATTATCAGTTTTTATAACCCAACCTTCAAAATGTTGAATTAATAAAGGATACTTGGTTTGAGCTTTTACCTCGTCCCAATCAATTATACTATTGAAAACTTTGGAACAAGTAAAAGTATTATTTGAAGTTTTTACATTACAATATTTTTTATTATCAGTAAAATTTAAGACATTGGAATTTAACACTTCAATATTTTTGTTATTTTTTATAATTGAATTTGAATAATTATAAAATTCAGAACTAGACAACATCTTGTAAGTAAGCGATCCTAAATCTAGAGTCTTATTAAAGTCATCGCTATTAAAAAAAACATTATCCCATTTACATGTAATAATTCCGTCCCATACTGTGTTCTTATTATCCCAAAAACACAAAGTTCTGTCGTTTTTAGTTTTTGGAAAATCTGGATCAATTATGAGAATTGATTTATTTGATTCACTAAAGTCTTGACTTAATTTAACAGATAATAACAATCCAGAAATTCCTCCTCCACATATTATATAATCGTAGTCTGTTTTCATCTCATTTTTAAAGATAATTATAATTTAAGATCCTAATCATATTTATTCAATAAAAAAAGCCGCTAAAAGCGGCTTTTTTTACTAATAATAATTTTATTATTATTTTGAAACAGCTAGGTTATAAACAACTAGACCAAAACCAATCTTGTTAATTGAGTCACCTATGTTGTAAACTAAGTCAATGTTTTCAGCTGCAACCCAGCTAGACATAAACTCATACCACATTCCGTCTCCAGTTCCAATCATGTAACCAATTGGGTAAATAGCCCAACCAATAATTACAAAATTAACTAACATTTTATGCGCTGACAAAACTGAGCCTCCTGCTTTTTCAGCTAGTTTTGCAAGCTCACCCCACTTGATAAGGTACACAATGTAGAAATAAGCAAGACCAGAAAGACCACCCCAAATAGCAGCATCACCTAGTCCAGCCTCACCAACATAACCTGTTAAAAGCATAGCTACAGAAGCCCAAATTAAAAGCCTCAGGTGTTTAGTAGTAGCGCCAGCAGCTTTTAGAATTAGATAGAATTCAACACACATTAATGGTACTGTTAAAATCCAATCTACATATCTAAAAATAGTCGTACTTTCACCACCAGCATGAGCATCTCTCATGTACATGTAGTGAACGGCAGCAATAAAAGTAATTAAACCAGAAACTAAAATAGAAGATCTCCATTTCGAGTCAACTGCATTTAAATTTAGGAAGAAAAAGACAGATGCTGCCATCATTGCCATTGTTCCTATCCAAAAAGTGATTCCAACTAAATCGTCTCCAGCTGGCACATCACCAAAAAAATAAAAAGTGTTTAAAAATAATTCCATAATATTATAATTTATTATTTTGTTTAAAACCAAATATATAAAAAAACTTTTGACATTTACTACATTTATATTAACAAAAGAACTTGAAACCTGATGAATTCATATTATTTTAACCATATTTCTTCAATGTTAATAATTTTTGGGACAGTTTTTTGCCTAATATTATATTCCATAGTTTCAAAAAATTTTATTGATTTAATAGCAATTTCCGGAATATTATCAGTCGGGATTGTTCATGGAGCTAATGATTTGTTACTAATTAACAAAACTTTTAACAGTAATAGAAGTACATTTTTTCAGTTTTTTCTGTATCTAATTCTAGTAATACTTTTTTTTATTTTTTTTTACAACGTTCCATCTTTAGCACTGTTAATCTTTGTGATATTAAGCTCATTTCATTTCGGAGAACATCAATGGACTTTATTTGAAAAAAACGACAATTACTTTATTAAATTTTTCTATTTCAATTATGGTCTATTAATTTTCTCTATATTATTTTATTTCAACTTCACTGAAGTAGTTCTTATTATTAAAGACATAACAGAACAAAATATCAACATTACTTTTTTTAAAAACTTACTTTTTTTTTCATCACTAACTACATTATCATTTTCTGTTGTGTTATATAAACATTTAAAAAATCAATTGTTAATACAATTATTTTTTATAACATTTTTTCTTTTTTCAGTATATATAACAGATTTACTACTATCCTTTGCAATTTACTTTGTTTTATGGCATAGCCTCCCCTCTATTTTAGAACAAACCAAATTTCTTTTTGGAAATTCAAATAAAACTCAATTAAAGATTTATTTAAAAAAAGCTTTACTATATTGGATAATTTCAATTTTTGGACTTGTAGTTACCTATTATATTTTTAAGGATAGTCAATCTCAACTTTTAAGTATATTTTTTTCTTTTTTAGCAGCTATAACTTTTCCTCATACTTTTGTAATTTCTAAAATAAAAAAGCCCTAATAAATAAGGCTTTTAATTTAATAAAGTAATTTAATTTAAGATTTTTTTCTATTAGCTATAAAACTTTTTACAAAGAAAACCATAGCTATTATTCCGGAAGTTATCATAGCAACGACTCTAAGAACACCAACATTATCGCCCCTACCAATCGCACCATTTAAAGGCATAAAAAGTCCTAAAAGACAAATTAATGTAGCAAGCACAGCTATATGCGCTATAACTTTATTTTCTTTTTTAAGACCTGGAGAGCAAAAAAGTAATAACGATCCAAAGATTACAGGAATTATTGCGGTACCAGAAGAACTTTCAAAATATCCCCATAACCCAACAATTATTAGAATCATTGAGTTTAAAATATTTGCTTTATATGAGTTCATGTTTATAATTTAAAATTAATATTCAAAAGTAAACATTAAATTATAATCTATTAATATAATCAGAAAAAGAATCACTAAAAGATAGTCCTCTTGAGGTTCTGGTAATATTTATTTTTTTAAATGCTGACAAACCCCAAAGCAAAAATTCACACATGAAATTTTCATCTTTATTTTCAAGATTTGGAATTTCTTTTTTTACAAAGTTTTTTAAAACTATTATAGTTTTGAATGTATCATTGTAAGCTTTATTATCGAGATTTTCATCAATAAAAAACTCTTTGTTTTTAAACCATTCAGTTATTTCTTTGTAAGGGTCATCTTCATCTTGTTTTGTTAATTTTTTAATTTTTGGAAAGAAATCATTAAAAAACGTTTTTATTGATTCTAAAATTAAAAACCTTGACACCTCCACTGAGCCCTCTTGTTCTCCCTCATACACAAGCTCTATTTTTCCGTTAATTGCTGATATTACTGCATTAAAATCTGACATACGAAGACTAGTTTCTGACTCTCCATTGATCAACATTCTTCTTTTTGCTGAACTAATTAAATTCTCAAAAGCAGAAATTGACAACCTTGCACTTACTCCACTTTTTGAATCAACATAAATACTTTCTCTTGCTTCAAAGCTTATTTGTTCAATAATATTTTTTGCAATTTCAGGAACATAAATTTTTTCAGAATTATAAGAGTTTGATTCTTGATGTGTTATTTTTTTTGCAACTTCTATTGTTTTAGGGTAATGAGTCATAATTTGAGAGCCAATTCTATCCTTTAGTGGAGTAACAATACTTCCTCTATTGGTGTAATCCTCAGGATTTGCAGTAAACAATATCTGTAAAGTCACAGGCAATCTTAATTTAAAGCCTCTAATTTGAATTTCTTTTTCTTGAAGAATAGAAAAAAGAGAGACTTGAATTCTAGCTTGTAAATCTGGAAGTTCATTTAATACAAAAATACAACGATTGGCTCTTGGGATCATACCAAAGTGAATAACTCTTGGGTCAGAATAAGGCAACTTCAAAGTTGCCGCCTTTATTGGATCAATATCGCCAATTAAATCAGCAACAGTGACATCAGGAGTTGCAAGCTTTTCAAAAAATCTTTCACTTTGATGAACCCAACTAATTGGAGTTTTATCTCCCATTTCATGAATTTTATTTTTAGCAAAATGAGATATAGGATTAAAAGGATCATCATTAATTTCAGAACCACTTACTATAGGCATCCATTCGTCTAATAAATTGACAAGCTGCCTTGCTAATTTTGTTTTAGCCTGACCTCTCAATCCTAATAAATTAATATTATGTCTAGACAAAACAGCTCTCTCAAGATCTGGAATAACAGAATCTTCATAACCATGAATATCTTTAAAGCTGGAAACTCCATTTGATAGATTCTTTTGTAAATTAAAAATCATTTCATCTTTGATATCTTTTGAAACATATCCTGAATCTTTTAATTCTTTAATTGTATTTATTTCATTTATTTTCATAAAAAAATTATAATCGTTTTTTTCTATTTGTTTCATAATCTTCAAAAATCATCTCTCCCAACCCTTTTAGTCCTGTGTAAAAGGCCTTTCCTTTGTTAGCTTTTGTAAACTCCTGAACAAATCTTTTAAGATATGGATCATCAGCTATCATAAATGTAGTAATTGGGATATTTAATCTTCTAGCTTGCTGAGCCATATTGTAGCATTTATCTAAGATATACGAATCAAGACCGTTACTATTTTTATAATAGGATCCATCCTTTAGTTTCAAACAGCTTGGTTTTCCATCAGTTATCATAAAAATCTGTTTATTAGAATTTCTATTTCTTCTAAGAATATCCACTGCCAACTCTAAACCAGCAACTGTATTTGTATGATATGGACCAACATTTAAGTAAGGAAGTTCTTTAATTGAAATTGGACGAGCATCGTTTCCAAATACTATAATATCAAGTTTATCTTTTGGGTACCTTGTTGTTATAAATTCTGATAACGCCATGGCCACTTTCTTAGCTGGTGTGATCCTATCCTCTCCATATAATATCATGCTATGACTTATATCAATCATTAAAACGGTACTCATTTGAGCTTGATAATATTGATCGTTGATCATTAAATCTTCTTTTGATAAACTAAAATCATCTAATCCGCCCTTAATATGTGCATTCTTTATACTTTCGGTAACCGCTATTTTTTCTATTGAATCACCAAATTCGTATTTCTTTAAGTCGCCTGCATCACTTAAACCACTTCCAGAATATTTTGTACTGTGATTACCATTTCCAATTTTCTTGATTTTTCCAAAAATCTGCTTTAGAGCATGTTGCCTTAAAAGCATCTCAGTTTTTGCTGTAATTCCAAGTCCCTGATCATTTTTCTTTTGATCAAATTCATTTTTTATATATCCCCTTTTTAATAAATCTTCAATAAAATCTTCAATTGAATAATCATCTGATGTAAGAACATACTCACTATCCAGTTCCTTTAACCAATTAATCGCCTCATCAAAATCTCCAGATGTATATGTAATTAATTCTTTAAATACTTCAAAGAGTTTTTCAAATGGTGTTGTTGTTTTGGGAATGTAATTAGTAAATAAAAACCCAGATTCTTTAATAGAACTCATTAAATAGATATTATAATTTTAAAGAGGTGTGATCACTAAAAATATATCAATCACCTTTATTTCTCCAAACTAAAGTAAAGTGACCATATGAATCCTCAATGGATCTCCTCAAATGATATTCTCCAATTAGAAAAGCTAAATTATTTTTAAATTTTCTATTTTTTTAACACTAAAAGTCAACTCTCCCATAATTTGAACATTAGGATAAGATTTTCGATATCTTTCTAATGTATTTTTCTAACCATAAACTGGCCCAATACTTCCAGAAAAAACCAATTCCTCAGATTTTATATAACCTTCCATAAATAAATCTACTTCGCCATTATTCCAAGAAATCTCCTGAAATTTTAAAAACTTTCATTATAAACAAATAATCTTTTAGAGAAAGTTTCTCTTGAGATAAAGTTTTAAATTAAAAAATTAAAAGTGAGTAAAATACACTTTTATTTACCATTTTGAATTGGATCAGTATCTGGCATTAATTTATTTAAAATGAAATATACTGGACAAAACTTTGTAATGGGGCTGATTAATTGTAAAGCACCAACTGCTACTGCAATGTATAAAAAATCTAAATTTCCAGAATTTAGTGTTAGTCCAACACTAATTAAATAAAGAACTCCACATATTGCATCATGAGCTCTAACTTTTTGAACATTTTTTTCCATAATTATTGTTTTAAAAATTTAAATTAAATGAAATTATTAAGTTAATTAATTGTTTATTAAATATAGATATTATTGAGCTATAGTAAAAGTTTTTGTTTCATCTCCATTAACTGACCAAGTACTACCCAAATAAGTAACGATTTCATCATTATGTTCTCCTCCAATATCCCACATTCTTTTTTGTTTTTCAGACATAGGACCAAAATTTTCCAAGTTTCTATGATTTTTAACAAATGATTCCCATGATTTATACCAAAAAGCAGCTTGAAAAGTATATGAACTTCCACTGTAATGTCCCGTTGGAACAATAGCAAGTGTCTCACCAAGTTCAATTGCAGGCTGTCTAGTAATCTCATTCCAAAGAGAAATGTATTCAGATCTATCGGACCAACGTGGATTACTTTTATTGAAAACAACTATATGTTTTTTTGAAAAATCAAAATCTCCATCAGTTATGTAAAATTGATTTGGAAAGGCTACTCTTAGTTCATCCGTATGATTTTCTAAAAATAAACCAAAGTATAATCTCCACTCATCTTTCAACATTTTTTTTTCATCATATGAAATATCCATATTGTCAATGTTTTTATTAACCTCTTGAGCAAAATCAGTAGAGCTTGCTTGAGAAATAGAGTTTTCATAAACTTCAATTATCTTAAAAGTAAAGTTGCTTCCGTAGGTGTGTGAAAACAACCAAGAGGAGTTCATCTTATTTTCTTGAGAACCTAAGAAATAAATATCAGTAAACTTTTTATGCATTTTTACAAATTCAGATGCTTTAGATCTTGGAACATCTAAATAGTAAAAGGAATGAATTTCTTGAGAATTTAAACTTTTCGCAAAAAATATTAAAATTAGGATGAATATTGTTTTTTTCATTTATTCTTATTTTGTTTAAATATATAAAAACACATACTAATAAGTATGTAAAAAAATAAAATTTTATTAAAAAACAATTTTAAAGTATTAATTTTTAAATAATATACATTAAATTCTTATTAAATTGTTAAATTTGTAAAAAATCAACCGAAGAGATTATTAAAATAAAAAAATTGAAACAAGATTTAAAATCTAAAGAAACACAAAATATTATTTTAAACGCATCTTTTGATTTGTTTTATAAAAATGGATACAGTGCTACCAGTATACCTGATGTAATGAAAAAAACCTCATTATCAAAAGGAGCATTTTATCATCACTTTAAAAACAAGCATGAAATTGGAGTTAGAGTAATAGATGAAATCATAAAAAAAAGAATTTTTGATGGATTTATTAACCCCTTAAGAAACACTGATAAAAACATCCCTGAATTGTTGCTTTACGTTTTTAATGATAGAATTAGAAATTTTTCTGAAAAAGAAAATTCTTTAGGATGTCCCGCAATTAATTTAATTGGTGAGATTGGATATACAGAACAAGAGTTTAGAATTATTCTCAGATCTTTAATTGAAGATTGGAGAAAAGCCATAATTAATGCTGTTAATATAGGAAAATCAAGAAATGAAATTAAAAATAACATTAACCCATCCTCTGTTGCAACCACTTTAATTTGTGCTTATGAAGGTGTAAGAAGTTTAAGAAAGATTTATGATGATGATAAAGTTTATGATGAATATATTGAATCCATCGCTATATTCATTAAAAACTTAAGTGTTTAGACTAAACTAAATTCACCCATTTATAAACTTTTTATCTAATTCTTTAGAATCTTTATATTTTTTTCTTAAATCGTATAGTTCTTTAGTCAATTTTTTTACTATTTCTTTGTACTTTGGATCATAATAGACATTTTTCATTTCCTTAGGATCTTTTTTTCTATCATATAGCTCCCATTCATCAACATCGTAATAGAAATGAACTAATTTGAAATCTTTATTTACAATTCCATAATGTCTTTTAACCATATGAACTGATGGATATTCATAATAATGGTAATAAACTGACGTTCTTGTCCATTTATGATTCTCTGATTCAAGAAGAGGAATTAGGCTTTCACCTTGCATATCTTTAGGAACTTTAATCATAGCAGCTTCTAAAAAAGTTTGAGCATAATCCAAATTTTGAACCATCTCATCATTAGTGATTCCAGCTTTAATTTTATTGGGCCACCTTATCATTAAAGGAGTCTTAAATGACTCATCATAAATAAACCTCTTATCAAACCACCCATGCTCTCCTAAATAAAAACCCTGATCTGATGTATAAACTACTATCGTATTTTCAGAAAGATTATTTTGATCAAGATAGTCTAAAACTCTACCAACATTATCATCAACAGAAGATATGGTGGCTAAATAATCTTGCATGTACCTTTGAAATTTCCATCTCATTTTTTCTTTATCAGACATTGTAGGCCAGTTTTCCTTAAAATCTTTATTGATCTTATCCAATGTTACATTATACTTTTTTTTTTGATCTTCATTAGCTCTATTAAATGGACCCATAAAACCATTTGGACCCGGCCGAACTACAGATTCATCTCTTAAATATTTTATCTCTGGTTTTACCTCACCCATACTTTCTAAAGTTTGAGGTCTAACCTTGCTATCGTGCATGTATTGCATATGTGTCAAAATATTCATTTCTGCTGTTCTTGCTGCAGTCCCACGGCCCATATAATCATCAAAAAGAGTTTCTGGTTCTGGAAACTCTTTTTTGTAAAACTCAGCAAATTTTTCTGGACTTGGCCACCAAGGTCTATGCGGGGCTTTATGCAAATACATCATCATAAACGGTTTACTTTTATCTCTTTTTTTATCAAGCCAATTAATAGTTAAATCTGTGATAATGTCTGTTACATATCCAGTTATTATAGTATCTTTTTCTTTTCCTATAAATTTTGGATTAATGTAATTTCCCTGACCCGGAAGAATTAAAAAATCATCAACTCCTTTTGGATTATTACCAAAATGTAATTTACCAAACATAGCCGTTTGATAACCTGCTTTTTGAAATAATTGAGGAAAGGTAACTTGTGTTGTATCAAAAGGTTTTCCATTGTCAATTTTACCATTTATATGACTGTGTTTTCCAGTTAATATAACAGCTCTTGAGGGAGCACATATCGAATTTGTAACAGATGCATTTGTAAAAAGAATACCTTCATTGGCTATTCTATCAATATTAGGCGTTTGAATTAATCTTTGATCGTACGCGCTTATAGCTTGATACGCATGATCATCAGACATTATAAATAATATATTGGGTCTTTTAGTATTTTCTAATTTGGAACAACTAAAATAAAAAAACAATAAAAGAAGGAGATAAAAATGTTTCATTTATGAGTATTTGCTTATTCAATTTTATTTAAAAAAAATTAACTTTTTATAACACTGATAAATAATTAAGATGCTATATTCACAGCTCTAGTTTCTCTAATAACGGTAACTTTTACTTGTCCTGGATAGGTCATATCTGTTTGTATCTTTTGAGAAATTTCAAATGATAATTTAGCTGCATGATCATCTGAAATTTTATCGCTTTGTACCATGACCCTTAATTCTTTTCCAGCTTGAATAGCATAAGCTTTATCCACGCCTTTGAAAGAATAGGCTATATCTTCCATTTCTTTTAATCGCTGTATATAACTGTCTAAAACCTGTCTTCTTGCTCCAGGTCTAGCTCCTGAAATAGCATCACATACTTGAACAATTGGAGAAATTAAATTATTCATTTCTATTTCATCGTGATGAGCACCTATTGCATTACAAACGTCAGGTTTTTCCCCATATTTTTCAGCCCATTGCATCCCTAGTAACGCATGAGGAGTTTCTGTTTCTTCTTCAGGAACTTTTCCAATATCGTGAAGAAGTCCAGCTCTTTTAGCTAATTTGGGGTTTAACCCAAGCTCAGATGACATGATACCACATAGTTTAGCAACTTCTCTTGAATGTTGCAATAAATTTTGACCATATGATGATCTGTATTTCATTCTTCCAACAGCTTTGATTAATACAGGATTTAATCCATGTATTCCAAGATCTATAACAGTTCTTTTACCTACCTCAATAATTTCATTCTCAATTTCATTTTTAGTCTTTTTTACAACTTCTTCAATTCTAGCAGGATGGATTCTTCCATCAGTAACTAATTTATGTAATGATAATCTAGCCACTTCTCTTCTTACGGAATCAAAACATGATAAAATAATTGCTTCGGGTGTATCATCAACAATAATTTCAACTCCAGTAGCGGATTCTATTGCCCTAATATTTCTTCCTTCACGACCAATAATTCTTCCTTTTACATCATCAGATTCAATATTAAAAACGGAAACACAATTGTCAATTGCTTCCTCAGTTCCAACTCTTTGAATTGTGCTAATTACAATTTTTTTAGCCTCCTGTCTAGCTGAAATTTTTGCATCCTCAATAATATTTTGAGTTAACTCAAGAGCTTCTGTCTTAGCCTCTGATTTTAATGATTCTACTAATTCTTTTTTTGCAGCTAAAGCAGACATACCAGAAAGTTTTTCTAATCTTTCAACTTGTTCTTTATGTAGCTTATCTAATTGTTGGTTTTTCTTTTCTAGTACATCTAACTTCTTATCAAAAGAAGAAATTTTATCATTTAAAATTTGATTGTTTTTTTTATTTCTAGAGAGCTCATTTGAAACCTCAGATTCTTTATCCTTAATTCTTTTTTGAACTTCTGAAAGGTCTTTTTCTTTATTTAAGATATGCTTTTCATGTTCAGATTTTAATTCAAGAAACTTTTCTTTTGCCTGAAAAATTTTATCTTTTTTAATATTTTCACCCTCTATATTTGCTGATTTTAAAATATTATCAGCTTCCTTTCTTGCATTTTCAATAGATTTATTAATAGAAGATTTTTCTAAAAGCTTTGAAATAATAAAACCACCCGCTAATCCTAAAACAATTAGAACTATATTTTGTATTGTAAAAAATTCCATAATCACTGTTTTTTAGTTTTAAAAAAAAAGCCTACATCTTGAATTTTGTATAAACTCTATTACTAAAAAGTTTAGGGCTAACTAACTGATCAAGGATCCTTAAATAGGCTTGCTTTAGCAGACTAGACTCACCCTTTTTAAAAAATTCTTGTTGAGTTTATCAAAAAAAGTTGATGCAGGCAGTAATATTTATTTAAATGAACGTTCTAAAGATCAAAAAATTCTTGTAAAGATTCATTCATCTTTTTAATTCTTTTATTGACCTCCTCATTAGTTTTAGCTTCAGAAATAGTTTCTTGTTCAGATTGAGTGGCAAGTTGAAGAGCACACATTGCTAAGACATCTTGCTTATCTTTCACTGCGTAATTTTCTTCAAAATGTTTAATCATTATATCAATTTTTTTTGATGCTAGTCTTAATCCCTCTTCTTGTTCTACTGGAACATTCAAAGGATAAACTCTATTTGCTATTGTTAATTTAATTTTTTGCATCAAATTTATTTATGAACTCAAACTTAATATACATTTATCCAACTCTTTAATTAGATTATTAATCTTTAGCCTAGTTAACGATTTATCATTACTACCCAAGAAAGTATTTGCAATTTTTAACGAATTGTATTTCTGCTTTAATTCCTTCAATTCATTTTGTTGCTTTATTAATATTTGATCTTTTGATTGCAATTGTTCTGCAAATTGAAAATTTTCTTTTTTTAGTCTCTTAATTAAAGTTTTTAATTTAGAAATATTAGATTCTAAAAGAGCAATATTTTCAATCGATTCAGACATTAACTTAATACTATCTATCTCAAATTTAAGATTACTATGTCTCTAAAACAAATAAGTAGAAAAATTTGTTTATTTAAATTTAAAAATAATTGGGATAAATTGGGATTCTTAAAGGGATAAATATTATTTTTAGAAAAAATGAAAAAAATATTTTTATTCTTTTTTCTGTTTACAATAAACATAAATTCTCAATCCAAATTTCCATCTGATTACTTTTCAAATCCACTTGATTCTGATTTAATTTTAAATGGAACTTTTGGCGAATTAAGGTCAAGCCATTTTCATTCGGGAATTGACTTTAAAACAAAGTTTAAAGAGGGTTTAAAAGTTTACAGCTCTGCGGATGGGTACGTGAGTAGAATTAGTATTAAGCATGAAGGCTTTGGTAAAGCTTTATACATAAATCATCCTAATGGCTATACTACAGTTTATGCGCACCTTAAAAATTTTAATAAAGAAATTGAAGATTACATAAAGGCTTTACAGTATAGCAAAAAATCTTATCAAATCGAACATTATTTAAAAAAAAACGAATTAAAAGTATTTAAGAATCAAGTAATTGGTAATTCAGGAAATACAGGTTCATCTTTTGGACCACATCTACATTTTGAAATAAGAAAAACCAGTAACCAAAAAGCATTAAACCCAAAACTTTTTAAATTCAAAATAAAAGATACAAGAAATCCTAATATTAATTCAGTATTTGTCTACAAATTTGACAGTTTAAATAATAGGTCAAAACCATATGAAATAAAATTAAAAAATATAAACGATTCTATAATTATAGCTGATGAAATCAGTTTGGATGGACGATTCGCTTTTGGTATTGCTGGTTTTGATAGGCAAGATATGGCAATGAATAAAAATGGTATTTATAAATTTTCTTCATTTTTTAATGAAAATAAAAATCTAGAGTTCAAATTCGATTCATTTTTCTTTGAAGAATCAATTAAAATAAAAACATTAATTGACTATGAATTTTATGTCAAAACCAAAAAAAAAATAGTTAAACTATTTAAAGATTATGGAAACAACTTGAGTTTTTATAATTCTAACAGTTCTGGAATAATTGATATCATAAATCCAATAAATGAATATAAAATAGAAGTTTCAGATTTTGATGGAAATAAAACTGTAATTATTGTACCTATAAAAAAAGGGAAATCAAATTACTTTTTCAATTTTGAGGATGAAACTTTTGAATCAAATACAGAAATTAAAAACAATAAAGATTATAATCTAAGTTTTAAAAATTCAGAAATTAAAATTTCAAAAAATACATTTTTGCAAGACATTGGCCTTAAATTAGAAGTGTTTGAAGATTCAATAAAAATCTTAAATCCATATTTACCTGTTTTTAAAAACCTCATGATTAGTTTATTAAATAAAAATCCAAAAAAAGGAGATTACTTAGCTATCAAAGATTTTGATGGAAACGAATCTTTTGCCTCAAGAGCACTTGATAATAATAATTATCACACTGTTAAAACTAAATCGTTGGGAACTTACTTTATTAAAAACGATAGTGTTTCTCCAGAAATTAGACTTCATAATTTTAAAAACAAGGATTGGATTACAAATAAAAAAATAATAAGAATAAAAATTTTTGATGAAGATTCAGGAATAAAAAAATACGATGTAAAAATAAACGATAAATGGATGCTTTTTGAATACGAATACAAAAAAAATGAGTTGTTTTATATTTTTGATTCCTATTTTGAAAATAAAACACAGAATCTAATTGAAGTGACGGTTGAAGACATGTCTGGAAATAAAAGCACAAAAAAATATACTTTTTTTAAAAACTAATTAGAGTTAACAAATTCTTTTAAAGCAGAAACAACCTCAATTATTTCCTCGTGTTTATTGTATTTTGAAAATGAAAACCTTAAAGAAGGTTTTTTTAAATCGTCAATTGATAAAATTGAATTAAGAACGTGAGAACCTTGATTAGTTCCTGATTGACATGCACTTCCTCTTGAGCATGAAATTCCTTTTATATCCAGATTAAATTCAAGTAATATTGATCGATCTTCATTTACTGGCAGGCATACATTTAAAATTGAAAAAGAACTATTAATATTATCATCACAAGATCCATTAAATTTAATTCCTGGTATTGATTTTTTTATAGATTTTATAAAATTTAGTTTAAGATTTAAAATATGTTTATTATTTGCATCTAAATTTGAATATGAGTTTTCAAATGCTGTTTGCATTCCAACTATATTATGTACCGATTCAGTCCCTGCTCTCATACCTCTTTCCTGATTTCCTCCAATTATAAATGGATTTAAATTAAGTTTTTTATTAATATAAACAAAACCAATACCTTTTGGACCATGAAATTTATGAGCTGAACCAACAATAAAATCTATATTCAGATCAGAAAGATTGAACTTATATTTTCCAATTGATTGCACTGTATCAGAGTGAAATAGTGAATTGAATTTTTTACAAAGATTTCCAACTTTCTCTAAATCTAAAATTGATCCTATCTCATTGTTAATATGCATTAATGATACTAAGGATTTTCTCTTACAATTTTCTAAAATGTTTTCTAAATGATCGTAATCAATCAATCCATTTTCTAAAATATCTACATATACGATTTCAATTGATTCAGTCTCTTTTAAAAAATCAACAACATTTAAAACAGCTTTATGTTCAATTTTTGAGGTAACGATTGTTTTAACATCAAGGTCTCTAACAGCTGAAATTAAAACCATATTATCAGATTCTGTTCCACAGGAAGTAAAATATATTTCAGATGCAGAAACATTAAATTCATTAGCAATTGTTTTTCTGGCTTTTTCGATTAAAGTTCTAGAAGACCTACCATGGCTGTGGGTTGAATTAGGGTTGCCATAATTTTCTATCATAACCTTTTGCATTTGATCAATGACTACTGAATCAATTTTGGTTGTAGCAGCGTTATCAAAATAAATTTTATTCATTATTAATATTCAAAAATTTTCAAAGTAGATATAATTATTTTTATAGCTTTATTCATTTGGGTTTTATTTATTATTAAAGGAGGAGCAAATCTAATAATATTTTCATGTGTTGGTTTAGCTAATAAACCATTTTCTTTTAATTTAAGACATATTTTCCATGCTGTATCACTATCTTGACTGTCGTTAATTACAATAGCATTCAATAGACCTTTACCGCGTACCAAATTAACGATCTTGCTTGTTTCTATATATTTATTTAATTCTTTTCTAAATAGATTACCCATAAGTAAAGAGTTTTCACACAAATTTTCATCACGAATTACCTTCAGAGCAGCTATGGCTACTTTACATCCCAATGGATTGCCTCCATATGTTGAACCGTGTTCTCCGGGCTTTATAGTTAACATTATTTCGTTTGATGACAAAACAGCTGAAACTGGATATACACCACCTGAAAGAGCTTTACCTAAAATTAAAATATCTGGTTTAAAACCATAATGGTCACAGCAAATCATTTTTCCGGTTCTAGCAATTCCAGTTTGAACCTCATCGGCAATAAATAATACATTATTTTTTTTACACAAATCAAATGCTTTTTTCAAATAAGAATCATCAGGAACAACAACACCTGCTTCACCTTGGATTGGTTCAACCATAAATGCAGCAACATTTTGATCTTTTAAAGATTTTTTTAGTGCATCAATATCATTATAAGGTATAATTTCATATCCAGGCATGAAAGGTCCAAAATTTGTTGTACTAGTGGGGTCATTAGACGATGAAATTGCAGCCAAAGTTCTTCCCCAAAAATTTCCAGTAACAAAAATAATTTTTGCTTTATTTTTTGAAACTCCTTTAACTTCATAAGCCCACTTTCTAGCAAGCTTAACAGCTGTTTCACCACCTTCAACTCCAGTGTTCATTGGCAAAACTCGATCGTAACCAAAAAAATCAGTAATAAATTTTTCATACTCGCCTAATATATTATTGTAAAAAGCTCTGGATGTTAATGTAAGTTTTATTGATTGGTCCTTAAGGGCTTTTATTATACTTGGGTGACAATGACCTTGATTAACAGCTGAATAAGCTGAAAGAAAATCAAAATATTTTTTATCATTAACATCCCACAAATAAATACCCTTGCCCTCTCTAAGAACAACTGGAAGAGGATGATAATTATGAGCTCCATATTTATCTTCTAGATTTATATAAAAACTTGAACTGTCTTTTAACACAAAAATTTAATTTAAAACAAACCTAAACAATTATACAATTAAATTATTATTTTATTTTTACGGCTAAACAAATACTATTTTGAAACATATTTCAAGTAAAAATAATCCTATTTATAAAAAAATATATAAGCTTTCAAACAATAGTAGACATAGAAAAACAACTAACTCGTTTATTATTGAGGGTGCGCGTTACATTGGATTAGCATTTGAAAATAATTATAAGTTTTTAGAAGTTATTGTATGTACTGAACTTTTGTCAAGTGAGGGTTATAAAGAAATCCTTAAAAAATTAAAAAATATTAATTCTTATGATTTTTCTGAAAATTTATTCAATTCATTAATTTATAAAAAAAAAAGCGATAGCATATTAGCTATAATTGAAGGAAAAGAACATTCTTTAAACAATTTCAAACTCTCAAAAAAGCCTTATATTTTGGTAGCAGAATCTATAGAAAAACCTGGAAATATCGGTGCTCTATTAAGAACAGTTGACGCTGCAGCAATGGATGGTTTGATTATTGCTTCCCCCAAAACAGAACTTTACAATCCAAATACAATTAGATCCAGTTTGGGAAGTGTTATGACAACTCAAATTGCCATGGATTCATCTAAAAATGTTATTAATTTTTTAAAAAAAAATAAAATTAAAATTTATTCAACATTTGTTAAAAAAAGCATTAATTACACCAATGTAAACTATTTAAAAAGTGTCGCAATTGTAGTAGGTAAGGAATCATCAACTCTTAGTGAAGTTTGGAGAGATCAATCCGATGAACTCATTAAAATTCCTATGAATGGAAAAATGGATTCATTAAATTTATCAGTATGTGCAGCAATAGTTATATTTGAAGGCTTAAAACAAAGAAATGGAAATTAATGCTAATTATCTTTTTTACATCTTAATTGGAATAATTTTTTTAAATTTTCTTAAAGATTCTTTCTTGGATTATTTAAATTCCAAATACTTTGACAAAAAGCCTCCAAAAAATTTAGAGAATCTTTTTGATAAAGACAAATATTTAAAATCTCAACACTACAAAAAGACTCAATACAATTTCAATAGATTTACAAGTTTATTTGGAGTTTCAATTGTTTTACTTTTTTTCTTTTTTGATGGATTTAAATTTCTTGATGAATTTTGCAGGTCAAATTTTGAGACTGAAATTGTTATAAGTTTAAGTTTTTTTGGATTAATTTTTTTATTAAATGATTTAGTTAACCTTCCATTTTCAATATATAATACATTTGTTATTGAAGAAAAGTTTGGTTTTAACAAAACGACAATAAAAACATTTTTTTTTGATAAAATAAAATCATGGATTATAACAATACTTTTTGGAGGCGGAATTTTAAGTTTTATACTATTTCAATTTGAAACTATGGGAAAAGATTTTTGGTTAATTGCTTGGTTATTTATTTCATTAATAACTATACTAATCAATGGGTTTTACGCACAGATAATTGTTCCATTATTTAATAAACAAACTAAACTTGAAGAAGGAAATCTTAAAAATGATATTAAATTTTACTCAAAAAAAGTTGGTTTTGATTTGAAAAACATTTTTGTAATTGATGGTTCCAAACGTTCAACTAAAGCCAATGCTTATTTTTCTGGATTTGGAAAACAAAAAAGAGTAACTTTATATGATACTCTAATAAATAAATTAAGTAATGAACAAATTGTGGCTGTTATTGCCCATGAAGTTGGACATTATAAAAAAAATCATATAATATTTAATTTAACATTTTCAATTATTCAGACAGGTATTATGCTATATATTCTATCATTACTAATTTACATGCCTGTTTTTTCAGAAGCACTTGGAATAGATAATCATAGTTTTCATATAGGTCTTATTGTATTTTCAATTTTGTACACTCCAATTTCAGAACTTTTTTCAATAGTTTTTAATATTTTTTCAAGAAAATTTGAATTTCAAGCTGATAGTTTTGCAAGTGAAACTTATAGTTCTAATTTTTTGATTGAAGCATTAAAAATACTTTCTAAAGATAATTTAAGTAATTTAACACCTCACCCCAAATATGTTTGGTGGCACTATTCTCATCCTACTCTGTCTGATCGAATTAACCGTTTACAATAATTAGATTTTTTTGGTTATTTTTAATAATAATGATAGTCGATTCAGTAAAGGAAAACAGCTTAATAGCTAAAGAATATAAAGAACTATTAAAAATTAGCTATCAGTCACTTTCAAATGATGACAGAAAACTAATAAGATTAGCATTTAATACATCTGTTGATGCTCATAAAAATCAAAGAAGAAAATCTGGAGAACCCTATGTATTCCATCCAATTGCAGTTGCTAAAATAGTTGCATCAAAAATTGGATTAGATTCTACATGTATTGCATCTGCACTTCTTCATGATGTCATTGAAGATTCCGATTACGATGAAAAAAAAATCAAAGAAATCTTTGGAAATAAAATATGCAAAATTGTTGTAGGACTTACTAAAATTTCAAAATTATCAAAAGAAGAAAATATTTCTTTTCAAGCGGAAAATTTTAGAAAAATGATTTTGACTTTAAATGATGATGTAAGAGTTATTTTAATAAAAATAGCTGACAGACTTCATAACATGCAAACTTTGGATTCTATGTCTAATGAAAAACAAATAAAAATTGCTTCAGAGACATTATACATATATGCTCCTATAGCTCATAGAATTGGTTTATATGAATTAAAATCCGAGTTAGAAGATCTTGGTTTAAAGTATACAGAACCTGAAATGTTTAATGACATAAAAAATAAAATTGAACAAAGCAAGGAGGAACAAGATAAGTATATAAAAAATTTTTCAAGAAGAATATCCGAAAAATTAAGAAAAGAAAATCTTAAGTTTAAAATTAACGGAAGACCAAAATCTGTTTATTCGATAAGAGACAAAATTGTAAATAAAAACATTTCTTTTGAAGAAATTTACGACAAATTTGCTATAAGAATTATTTATCAATCTAAAAGTCAAACTGAAAAATTTTTGGCTTGGAAAATTTATTCCATAATAACAGATTATTACACTCCTAACCCTTTAAGACTTCGTGATTGGATCACATCACCAAGATCAAATGGTTATGAGGCTCTTCATATTACGGTTGTTGGTCCAGGTTCAAAATGGGTTGAGGTTCAAATCAGATCTGAAAGAATGCACGAAATTGCAGAAAAAGGTTATGCAGCTCATTACATTTACAAGAAAGGAAATCAAAATGAAAATGGACTGGAAGAATGGTTAAATAGACTTCAAGAAGTGTTAGAAGATACTGATTCCAATGCGTTAGATTTTGTAGAAGATTTTAAATTAAATCTATACTCAAACGAAATATTTGTCTTTACGCCTAAAGGTGAATTAATATCACTATCCAAAGGTTCCACTGCCCTAGATTTTGCATTTAGCATTCATACTGGATTAGGTTTAAAGACTAGAGGAGTTAAAGTTAATGGTAAAATGGTTCCTTTAAGCCATCAACTTAAAAGTGGAGATCAAATCGAAATCATTAAATCGGAAAATACTAAACCATCTTCAAATTGGCTAGACTATGTAAAAACTTCTAGAGCAAAATCTAAAATTAGAGCTGCATTAAAAGAAGATAAAAAGATTTTAGCAGAAGAGGGAAAAGAGATTTTAAGAAGAAAATTAAAACAATTAAAAATTAAATTTAATGATAAAACAATAAATGATTTAGGAACTTTTCTTAAATTTAAAACTAGTCTAGACCTTTTCTACAAAGTTGGTATTGGAAAAGTTGACAATACTGAACTCAAAAAATTTGCCAATTACAATAATAGATTGATAAATTTTTTTAGAAAAAGAATTTCAAGACAACAAAAGAATTTAGATCATTCTGAAAATGAAGTAATTAGTAATTATGATCAAATTGTTTTTGGCAATGACGAAGAAAAATTAGATTACACATTAGCTAAATGTTGTAATCCAATTCCAGGAGATGATGTTTTTGGATTTGTAACTATAAATGAAGGAATTAAAATTCATAAAAAAAACTGTTCGAATGCGTTAGGTCTACAATCAAAATTTGCTTACCGAATTTTAAAATCAAAATGGATTGACTCAACAGTACAAGAATATATCTCAACAATTAAAATCTCTGGTATTGACAATCTTGGAATTGTAAATCAAATAACAAAATTGATTTCAAACACATTGAATATTAATATAAAAAAAATAAATTTTGAAACTGTTGATAATATCTTTAAAGGTCAGATCACCCTACAAGTAAAAACAAAAAATATTCTTGAAGATTTAATTAAAAGATTGAAAAAAATGAATGGCATTGAAAAGGTTGTAAGAGAATAGTTTATCAATAAATTTTAAACTAGTTTTGTAAGCATGAGTAGTGAAAAAAATCAAAAAATAGTAAAGGATGTATTTACAAAGTTTCTTGATTATAAAAATCATAGAAAAACTCCTGAAAGATATGCAATTTTAAAAGAGATTTACGATTCTGAAGAACATTTTGATATTGAATCATTATATGTTAAAATGAAAAACAAAAATTACAGAGTAAGTAGAGCAACTCTTTACAATACAATTGATCTTCTTATTGAATGCAAACTTGTAAGAAAACATCAATTTGGATCTAATCAATCTCACTATGAGAAATCTTATTTTGACCATCAACATGACCACTTAATCCTTACAGATTCGGGAGAAGTTATTGAATTTTGTGATCCAAGAATTCAGACAATAAAGAAAAGTATAGAAGAAATTTTTGGTGTAAAAATTAATAATCACTCACTTTATTTTTATGGTGAAAAATTAAAAAAATAATTTTATGAAAGTTGATTTATTACTAGGTCTTCAGTGGGGAGATGAGGGAAAGGGAAAAATTGTTGATGTTTTAACTAAAAACTATGACATAATAGCTAGATTTCAGGGAGGACCTAACGCTGGACATACATTAGAATTTAATGGAATAAAACATGTTTTACATACTATTCCATCTGGAATTTTTCATAAAAAATCAATAAATCTAATTGGAAATGGTGTTGTAATTGATCCTGTAATTTTTCAAAAAGAAATTGAAAAGCTTGAACCTTATAATATTGATTTTTCAAAATCTTTATTAATTTCAAGAAAAGCTCATATTATTTTACCTACTCATAGATTATTAGACGCAGCATCTGAATTTTCAAAAGGTAAATCTAAAATTGGTTCTACCCTTAAAGGAATTGGACCAACATATATGGACAAAACAGGGAGAAATGGAATAAGAATAGGTGATATAGAATTACCTGATTGGATGAAGAAATACCGTAAACTAGCTAACAAACATGAGTCAATGATAAAAAACTACAGTATTGACTTACAATATAATTTAAATGAACTTGAAGAAGAATTTTTTAATGCTATTGAAAAATTAAAAAGTATTCCATTTATTGATAGTGAGAATTATATTTTTAATCAATTAGATAATAACAAAAGTGTTTTGGCCGAAGGAGCACAAGGTTCTTTATTAGATATAGACTTTGGAACTTATCCATATGTGACTTCTTCAAATACTACCGCTGCCGGAGCTTGTACAGGTCTAGGTATTCCACCTAATAAAATAAAAGATGTTTTTGGAATTTTTAAAGCTTACACTACTAGAGTTGGAAGCGGACCATTTCCAACAGAATTATTTGATGAAACTGCAGAAATAATAAGTAGAGTTGGAAATGAATTTGGTGCAACAACAGGTAGGCCTCGAAGATGTGGGTGGCTTGATTTGGTTGCATTAAAATATGCAATCAAAATTAATGGCGTAACTAAATTGATGATGATGAAAGGTGATGTACTCTCAGGATTTAAAAAAATCAAGGTTTGTACTTCATACGATTATAATGGAAATATTATCAATCATTATCCATTTTCATTAGAAACAAATAAAATAAAGCCAATTTACAGTGAATTTCCAGGATGGGATGAGGACATCAGCAAATTAAATGAAGAAAAAGATTTTCCCATTACATTTATGAACTATATTTCATATTTGGAAAAGGAATTAAAGATTCCTATTGCTATCATTTCTGTAGGTCCAGATAGAAAACAAACTATAATCCGTTAATTAAGTTTGAAAATTAGAATTTCAATATTTTTTATATTACTTATTAATATTGTTTTATCACAAGACAAAAAAGTTATTCAAATAATAGAGGCTGGTTCATTTGATAGAAATGAAAATAAATTTCCTGGAGCAAATATCTTAAAAAAGGATAATAGCATTAGAGTTCATCTATTACACGATGGTATGGATGTTTGGTCTGATTATGCTTTATTTTATAAAAAAAACAACTCATTTAAGGCTAGAGGAAATGTTGTTGTAAAGCAAGGGGATAGTATTGAATTATTAAGTAATAATTTAGATTATGATGGCAATACAAGAAAAATCGTTGCTAAAGAAAATGTAGTATTTAATAATCAAAAAAACAGCTTAACAACTCAAATTTTATATCATGACAGAAATCTTAAAGAAATATATTTTGAAAATGGAGGAACTATAAAAGATTCTACAAATACAATAAAAAGTATGGAAGGAAAATACTATATGGATTCTTCAAAATATAGTTTTAATAAAAGTGTAAATGTTTACAGTGAAAGTTACATTATAAACTCAGAAAAACTTGATTACTACAGCGATACAGAAAACACTTATTTTTTTGGGCCGACTGTCATTAATGGAAGTGATTATACGATATTTTGTGAAAAAGGATTTTATAATACTAAAAATAAAAATGGATATTTTGTAAAAAAATCTAAAATACTTTATGATAACAGAATAATTAAAGGAGATAGTTTAATATTCGATGATATCAAACAATATGCATCTGGCATTAAAAATGTTTCAATTAATGACACTATTAATAAAACTTTAATTAAAGGTGACTTTGGAGAGCTTTTTAAAGCATCTGATTCAGCAATGATTACTCAGAATCCTTATGCTATTAAAATTTTTCAAAGAGATTCTTTATTCATAAAAGCAGATTCTCTTTTTGCTGTTGGACCTGAAAATAATAGAATAGTTAAAGGTAGGTTTAATGTAAAATTTATAAAATCCAATATTTCTGGAAAATCTGATCAATTCATAATAAACCAAAACAATGGTTTAATAAGACTTTTAAGAAATATTTTATCCAAAAAAGAAGAACAAATTTTAACTAGTAAAGAAATTTCAAAAAAAAATCCAATTATTTGGAACGGAAATAGTCAAATGACTGGAGACGAAATTCAATTCATTAGAAATAAAAAAACAAACGAAATAGATTCCTTAAAAATTTTGAACAATGCTTTTATAATTGAACAAGATAGTTTAGGGACCAATAGTTTTAACCAAGTAAAAGGGATTGATTTATTTGGAAAATTTGAACAAAATGAATTAAAAAAACTAAAGATCGTTCAAAATACTGAAATGCTTTATTATTTATATGAGGATGAAACTAATGAACTTATTGGTATTGACAAAGCTATTTGCAGTTCAATCGAAATGATTATTGAAGAAAATCAAATTGATGAAATTATTTTTTACACTAATCCTGAGGGAAAAGTCTATCCTGAAAAAGAGCTAGAAATTAATGAAAAAATATTGAAAGGATTTAATTGGAGAATTGAAGAAAAAATAAAAAACAAATTTGAAATAATTAACAATTAAGTTGAAAAATGATTTTTTGAAATATCAAGCCCAAACGACTAACAATCCAGTCGGTCTTCAGATTTCAAGAGCTAAGGGTTCCTACATTTATGACACTGACAACAAAAAATATTTGGACTTTGTTGCAGGTGTATCAGCATGTAACCTTGGTCATAATAATAAAACAATTAAAAAAGCCATTAAAAAACAAATTGATCTTTATTGGCATGTAATGGTTTATGGAGAATTTATCCAAAAACCAACAGTTGATTTATGCAAGTTAATTGCAAAAAATTTACCAGATCCATTAATAAAAACTTATATAACAAATTCTGGAACAGAAGCTATGGAAGCTGCTATGAAATTAGCTAAAAGGGTAACAGGAAGAAGTGAATTGATTGCTGCAAAGAATGGTTATCATGGAAATACTCAAGGATCAATGAGTATTATGGGCTATGAAGATAGAAAAAGAGCATATAGACCACTAATTCCAAATATTAAATTTTTGGAATTTAATAATGAGTTTGATCTAACAATGATTACTAATAAAACTGCTGGAGTTATATTAGAAACCATTCAAGGAGGCGCAGGTTTTATTCTTCCTAAATTAACATATTTAAAAAAAATTAAAGATCGCTGTAAAGAGGTGGGAGCTCTTCTAATATTGGATGAAATTCAGCCAGGAATAGGAAGAACAGGTAAACTTTTTGCATTTGAACATTACAACATTGTTCCTGATATTTTAGTCTATGGAAAAGGACTAGGGGGTGGATTTCCAATAGGCGCTATGTCAACAAGCTATGAATATATGAAATTATTTAAAACTAACCCAATCCTTGGGCATATTACTACTTTTGGTGGTCACCCTGTCATTGCTACTGCTGCTTTAAGTAATTTAAAAGAAACTTTATCCTCTGGAATTATGTTAGAAATAGATGAAAAAGAAAAACTATTTAGATCACTATTAAAACATCGTTTAATTTCTGAAATCCGAGGAAAAGGTCTAATGTTAGCCATTATTTTAAAAAACTCAAATTTAACAAAGGAATTAGTTAAACAATGTTTAGATAAAGGTTTAATTTTATTTTTTTTATTATTTGAACCTAAAGCTGTTAGAATTACCCCTCCTTTAACCATAAGTAAAACAGAAATTATTAAAGGCTGTAAAATCATAATTAACGTATTAAATTGTCTCTAAATTCTGTTCATTAATTTGTTAAAAAGAATTAATTTAATATTAATACTATAATCAATTCTAACAATATCTTTACATAAGTGAAAGAAGATTCTCAAAGTTTCTATTCAAATTCAATTCTGAAATTTGAATCAATGTTAAAAAGTAATAAGTTTTTATTTTTTGATGTTGATGAATTTGAATCAATAATAATTTACTATCTCGAGTCGGGAGATACATCGCTATCAAATAAAGCACTTAAAATGGCTCTAAGACAGTATCCTAATAACTCCTCTATTTTACTTTTAAAAGTTGAGGTTTTAATTTTAGAGAATAAAATAAAAGAAGCTGAGAAAATAATTGATCAGCTTTACAAAATAGAAGAAAATAATTCAGAAATTATTATTCAAAAAGCTAGAATTTTTTCAAAGAATAAAAATCATCTTAAATCTATAAATCTTTTAAAAAAAATTAATAAAGACTGTGAATTTTATTATGATTCGTTAATTATGATTGGAAAAGAATATTTATTCATTGATGAATTTAACGAGGCAAAGAAAAAATTTAAAGAATATTTAGATGATTTTGAGTTAGACTATTCTGTTTTTAATAACTTAATTTATTGTTTTGATAATATTGGAGATACTGATGAAACTATTAACTATTTGAATATATTTTTAGAAAAAAACCCATACTCTGAACTAGGATGGCATGAACTTGGTAAGCAATATTTAAAAAAAGGGCTATTAAAAGAATCGTTGACTGCTTTTGATTTCGCAATTATTTCAGATGATTCATTTGTTGGAGCATACTTGGAAATGGGTAAGGTTTTTGAAAAACTTAATAAGATTAATAATGCTATTGAACAATATAAAATTGTTTCAGAAATTGACCATCCAAATTCTTTTGCACTTTACAGAATTGCCTGCTGTCATAATAAATTAGGAAATATAGATTTAGCTATTTCGTACTACAAAAAAACAATTGAAGAAGATCCAGTTCATGATAAAGCTTGGATGTCATTATCTACAATTTATTATAAACAAAATGAATTTTTATTGTCCAAGGAAAACCTAATAAAGGCTCTAGAAATCGATTCTGAAAATATCAAATATTGGGAACTTTATTCAAAAATTAATTTAAAACTTGGAGAATATGATGAGGTAGAAATTTCCTGTAGAGAAATTATTTCTCAAGGAGAATTAAATCTTAGTACAATAATTTTTTTAACTAAAACTATTTTAGAACTTCCTGAAATAACTTCACTTTCTGAAGAAATATTAAAGAGAATGGATAATTTACCTCAAACCTATTCTGGAGAAATTAAATACTTATCTTATGTGATCTTGTTTAATTCCAAAAATATACAGAAAGCTAATATTTATTTAAAAGAAGCATATATACAGAATCCAGCAGCATACGATTATTTTAGAGACATTTTTCCAACCATACCTCAACTTCATGTGTTTAAAAACATGAATGCTTAGTTAATAATAAATCTATTTATCTTATTTTTAAAACAATGAAAAATTATAGTTTTTCAAAATTTAATATTTTTCTTAAAGGAATGTTAATGGGAATAGCTGATATTGTACCTGGCGTTTCTGGTGGAACAATAGCAATTATAACAGGCATTTACAAAGAGTTTTTAAATACTTTAAACAAGCTTGATATTAGAATTTTTTCAAATCTAAAATCAAAAGGGTTAAAATTTATATGGAAATCATATAACCTTGGTTTTTTGTTTTCTCTAATTCTTGGAATTATGACTAGCATAATCATTTTGAGCAATTTTATTCTGTTAATTATTAAAATTCATCCAATAGCACTTTGGTCATTGTTTTTTGGATTTATTTTAGGTAGTATCATATTTCTTTTAAAAGAAACTGATAAATTGAATTTCAAAAATTCAAAATTTATAATTCCATCACAATTGTATCTTCTATTTCTTGGAATTTTTATGGCAATATATGTCCAAACAATTAAACCGAACGAAGTTGATATTAATTTTGTATACTTATTTTTTTGTGGAATGATAAGTATTACAGCTATGCTTCTGCCAGGAATATCAGGAGCATATATTTTAGTTTTACTTGGTGCTTATGAAACGATGCTTAATACATTTAAAGAAGTTTTAAAATTTAATACTGACTATTTTACAAACTTTATTTCATTTGTTTTTGGAGCTTTAATTAGCGTAAAATTATTTTCAAAATTTTTGTCTTGGTCTTATGAAAACCATAAAAACAATACTTTATATGGACTAATTGGTTTTATGATCGGATCTCTTCCTTCACTTTGGCCATGGAAAAAAAATCTTGAAAAAGTAGATTCAATTATTGAAAATTTATACATACCTAATAATTATTTCAATAATTCTGAATTTACTCAAGGTTTAATATTTTTTTCTATAGGGTTTTTAATAGTTTTATGCTTAGAATTTTATTCGAAAAAAAATGCAATCAAAAAATAAATCGTTTTACATTATTCTGTTTTTTAAGAGTCTTTTGATGGGAACAGTGAATAAACTACCTGGTATTTCTGGTGGTTTAGTAGCATTATTGACAGGATTTTATATTGACATGATTAACTCTTTAAAAAAATTAAATCTTAAATTTTTAAAATTATTATTACAATTAAAATTTAACGATCTCGACAAAGGATTTAATATATATTTTTTACTTGTCATATTTGTTGGAATATTAGTTAGTTATTTTACAACATCTCAACTTCTTGATTTTTTATTTGTAAAGTTTGAAATACAAGTTTGGTCAACATTTTTTGGAATGATTTTAGCTTCAAATATTATCCTTGTGAAGGATAATAGAAAATGGAATATAAATTCATTTTTATCAATTTTTTTCGGGCTAATAATTGGAATACTAATAAGTATATCTGAACCACTTTCTGAAAACAAAAATCTTTTATATGTCTTTTTCTGTGGATTTGTAAGTATTTGCGGCATGATAATTCCAGGGCTTTCGGGATCTTACTTACTGATTATTTTAGGAAATTTTAAATTGTTATTAGTAGATTCAGTTAATGCAGTATATAATTCTTTTTTCATTTTACTTGGATTGGGATCTAATCTTAAACATGATATTGAATTGTTAAATATTTCCATAATGTTTGCTTTAGGATCTATAACAGGTCTATTAATATTATCGAGAATACTTAGCTATTTGATACTTAACTTTAATAAAACAATTAATCAGATAATCATTGGTTTTGTAACTGGATCTCTATTTATTGTTTGGCCATGGAATTATACTAATGAAAACTTTGAATTTAATGTTCAAAACTTAGTGAACTTTTTGTGGATGTTTTTTGGTTTATTTATAGTTTTATTTTTTGAAAGATATGCCAGAAAAAAATAGATATTACGGCTTAATAGGAAAAAAAATTGATTATTCATTTTCTAAATCATATTTTAAAGAAAAATTTAAAAGAGAAAATTTAAATCATTGTTTTTATGATAACTATGATCTCGAATCAATAAATGTCTTTTTAAAAATAATTAAAGAAAATGAGATTAGTGGACTTAATGTCACAATTCCTTACAAAGAAAGTATAATCAATTATTTAGATGATCTGGATCCTTCAGCTAAATCAATTGGTGCCGTAAATACAATAAAAATTGAAAATAAAAATTTTTTAAAAGGTTATAATACTGATTATCTTGGTTTTATTAAATCCCTAAAAGACAATAGTTTTTTTCATAAAAAAGCTCTAATTCTAGGTACGGGTGGAGCATCAAAAGCAATTATTTTTGCTTTAAAAAGTTTAAATACAAAAACTACCGTTGTTTCTAGAAAAAGACAAAAAAATTGTATTATTTATAAAGATCTTAATAAAGATATTATTTTAAAAAATACTTTGATAATTAATTGTACTCCTTTAGGGACATTTCCAAAAATTGATGAATATCCAAAAATACCTTATGAGTATATTACAAAAAAACACGTGTGTTATGATTTAATATACAATCCTAAAAAGACTAAATTTTTAAAAAAATCAGAAATAAGGGGAGCTTCAATAATTAATGGTTTACAAATGCTAGAAAATCAAGCCAACGAAAGCTGGAAGATTTGGAATAGTTAAAGAAAATTAGCTAACTTGATGTTAGTAAAATTCTTAAGTTGTGAACAAATTCAATAAAGATCAAAATTTAATTGAAAAAGAGAATTTAATTGAAAAATTAAAGAACTTAATACATGAAGATACTAACATTAGTCACAAGTATAATGAATTTAAAAAAATTCAAAACTCATGGTTTAAAATTGGGTCGGTTCCTCGATCTAAAAATGATTTAGTTTGGAATAACTTTCAACATCACATAAAAAATTTTTATGATTATTTACATCTAAATAGAAAATTTAAAGAAATTGATTTAATTCATAACCTAAAAGAAAAGAAAAAAATTATTCAACTTTCTAAAAAGCTAATAGATTTAAGTGATAAGTTTAAAACATATAAAGATTTTGAAAGACTTAAAAAGAGATGGAAATTTGAGCTTGGTCCTGTAGGTAATGAAAATGAAGAAAAATTAAATTCAGAGTTTTTCGAGATCGAAAAAACAATTCTAGAAAGTAGAAAAAATTTTGATAAAAACAAAGAATCTATTTTAGCTGAAAATCATCAAAAAAAATTAAACTTAATTTCTAAAATTCATAATTTAACTACGAATGGAACTGAAACTGTAAAGCTATGGCAGAAAAAAATAAATGACTTTGAAAAAATTAAAAAAACTATTGAAAATATAGGGCCGATTCCTAGAAAATTTAAAAAAACATTTTGGAATGAATATAAAAATAGTGTACATGAATTTTATTCAAAAAAGAAAGAGTTTTTTAAAGAATTAAAAAAAACATATGCTAATAATATTCAAACACAAAATCATCTCATCGAGGAGGTAGAAAATATTTTAAATAGTGAAGATTTAGAAAAAAATAGATCCCAAATAATTTCAATTCAAAAAAAGTGGAAACATGTTAAGCCTCTTCCATATAAAATAAATGAGAAAAATTGGAGAATTTTTAAAGAAAAATGTGATCTATTTTTTAAAAAATTGTCACTAAACAAAGATTTACATTCAAAAAAATTGTTAGAATCCAAAACAAAACAAATTGAATTAATTAAAAAATTAGATGATTTTAAAGGAGAAGAAAAAGATTTAGAAATTTTAGTTGAAGAGTTTCTTAAGTTTTCAAAAACCAGTTCCGAAAATGAAAATATTTTTTTTAAAAAAATAAAAAAATTATTTATTGATCTAGGAATAAAAAAATCCGAAATAGAAGACAAAATTTCAGATATTAAATCTAGGTTAATGACCGCCGATCAAAAAAATTTTGAATTAAAGAACATTAATAATAAAATAGACAGCCTTAAAAAAGAAGTTTCTCAACAAGAAAATAATCTTTCATTTTTTAATGAAAACTCAAAGGAAAATAAACTACTTAAAACAGTTCATGATAAAATCAAAAAAAATAAAAATGAATTGGAACTATTGAAAAAACATAAAAACAAATTATTAAAATAGTTATTTAATTTTTTTCCAATATTCCAATAACTTAACCTGTTTCAATTCATCAATTTCTATTTTCTCTTTTTTAATTAAGGTCTCCAATCTTGTAAACCTTTCAATAAATTTTTTATTTGCTTTTTCAAGAGCATTTTCAGAATTTATTCCAAGTAAATTTCCATAATTAACCAAACTAAACATCAAATCTCCGAACTCTTCTTCAATTTCATTAAAACTATTTTTTTTGATCTCAATATTTAACTCATTAAATTCCTCTTTAATTTTATTTTTAGAATCATTTAATGAATTCCATTTAAATCCTGCCTTTGAAACTTTATCTTGAATTCTTTCTGACTTTATTAATGCTGGTAAAGTTTTAGGTACTCCAGAAAGTATACTTTTTTTTCCTTCTCTTAATTTTATTTTTTCCCAGTTTTTTTCAACCTCTTTTTTTGAAATGATTTTTTTGGTATCGAAAACATGCGGATGTCTGTCTATAAGCTTTTTAATTAAAGTTTCTACGACATCATTAAAATTAAATTTTGATTTTTCACTTGCAATTTTAGAATAAAAAACAATGTGCAACAAAAGATCTCCCAACTCATTTTTCATCTCGTTATAATCCTTATCGTTAATAGCATCTAAAAGTTCATAGGATTCCTCAACAGTTAAAGTTTTTAAACTATCTATTGTTTGCTCTCTGTCCCACGGACACTTTTCTCTTAGTTCGTTCATTATCTCTAACAAACGAATGATTGAACTGGTTTCTTTTTTTTTCACTTTTTTAAATCATAGAATGACATCAAATAATCAGAACTAACTTTACCTTTAGATATGTTGTTTAATTTTGTTTTAATTAGTCTTTTTTTAAATGAACTTAACTTATCCGTAAATAAAATTCCTTCAATATGATCGTATTCATGTTGAACTACTCGAGCTCTTAATCCATTTAATTTGAGTTTCTTTTTTTTAAAGTTCTCATCAAAGTATTCTATTAAAATTTCATTTTCCCTAACAATATCTTCTCTTATATCAGGAATACTTAAACACCCTTCATTAAATGTATTTAGTTTTTCAGTTAAGGGTGTTAAAGTTGGATTTATGAAAACTTCTTTAAAATTTGACAAACTATTTTTTTCTTCGATACTTAAATTTTCATCGTTAGAAAATGGTGAGGTATCCACTATAAATAGTCTAATTGAAAGGCCAATTTGAGGTGCTGCTAAACCCACTCCACTAGCAGCATACATAGTTTCCCACATATTTTTAATTAATTGATTTAAGTCTTTAAAGTCAGCTAATATGTTATTACATCTTTTTTTTAGAACAGGTGTTCCATATGCTACAATTGGTAAAATCATTTCTTTAAATTTTCTAAATACGACTGAAGAATTATGGTTGCGCTAATTTTATCAACAAGGGACTTATCTTTCCTCTTTGATTTACTTACACCACTTTGAATAATAACTTTTTTTGCCATTAGAGATGTGTATCTTTCATCATATCTTTCAAGACTTACATTTGGAAATTTTTTTTTAAGAACATCAATAAATTTTAAAATTTCTTTTTCAACAAATGATGAACTGTAATCCTTTTGTCTTGGCTGTCCAACTACAATAGTTTTAATGTCATTATTTTCAATTATTTTTTTTAAAAAAGGAACGATATTTTGACTAGAAACAGTCTCTAAAGCTGAAGCAATTATATTTAAGTCATCTGTAATAGCCACACCCATTCTTTTTAATCCGAAATCCAAAGCAACTATTTTAGACATTTATCAAAGTTAAATGATTAATCATTAAGGTTAAAATTCTTTAAACTATTTATTATTATCAACGTATCTTTGAAAAAAAAAAGTTTTGAAAAAAATTATTGAATCTGCCTGGGATAATCGTTTCCTATTAGAAAAAAAAGAAACAAAAGAAGCAATACTTTCAGTCATTAATGATCTTGATAATGGAATAATCAGAGTAGCTGAACCAACTCAAAATGGATGGAAAGTTAACGAATGGATAAAAAAAGCGGTAGTGTTATATTTTCCAATTCAGGAGATGAAAACAATTGAAGCTGGACCATTTGAGTTCCATGACAAAATTCCACTAAAAAAAGATTATAAGAAAAGAGGAATAAGAGTCGTACCAAACGCTGTAGCTAGACATGGTTCGTTTATTAGCAATGGAGTTATTTTAATGCCTAGTTATGTAAATATTGGGGCTTACGTTGATAGTGGAACAATGGTTGATACTTGGGCAACAGTTGGTAGTTGTGCCCAAATTGGAAAAAATGTTCACTTAAGTGGTGGTGTTGGAATTGGTGGTGTTTTAGAACCTCTACAAGCAGCTCCAGTTATAATTGAAGACAATGCTTTTATAGGATCTAGATGTATTGTAGTTGAAGGAGTAAAAGTTGGAAAAGAAGCAGTATTGGGGGCGAATGTGGTTTTAACTGCATCAACTAAAATTATCGATACAACAGGTGAAAATCCAATAGAAACCAAAGGTGAAGTACCCCCAAGATCAGTAGTCATTCCAGGTTCTTACACCAAAAAATTTAAAGCTGGAAATTTTCAAGTTCCATGTGCATTGATTATTGGTAAAAGAAAAGAAAGTACTGACAAAAAAACATCGCTTAATGATGCTTTAAGAGAATATAATGTATCTGCTTAATTATAATGAATGAAGAAATTTCAAAAGCAATTGAACACCTAAATAATGGAGGAGTCATTTTATATCCATGTGACACCATATGGGGAATGGGTTGTGATGCAACAAATCAAAAAGCAATTGATAAAATTTATGCTATAAAGAAAAGAAAGCCAACTTCTCCTCTTATTTGCTTAATGAGTGATTTTAAAATGGCAGAAAAATATTTAACAATCTCATCTAAGGTCAAATCCTTTTTAAATACTCAAAAAAGACCAACAACTATAGTTTTTAATAAAGTAAAAAATATGGAGACTTATAAAAACTCCATTGCAATAAGAATCCCTAATGACCAATTTTGTATTAGCCTGATTTCAAAATTTGGAAAACCTATTACTTCAACTTCCGTAAATTTTTCTGGAAAAAATTATCCAGAATTTTTTAAAGACATTGACAATGATATTTTGAAGCAAATTGATTATGCTGTAAATTTAAGAAGGAATGAAAAACTTATAAACCCTTCAAAAATCGTAAAAATTAAAAACGATTCTATAATTACATTAAGAGAATAAAATGTTAATTAAAAATATTTCTAATTGTATTGAAAAAGAAATTTTTAAAGAAATTTCAAATTATTGCGACCAAAACGGATTAGAATCTTATGTTATTGGAGGATATGTTAGAGACCACTTAATTGGAAAAACTGATTCTAAAGATATCGATATTCTTGTTGTTGGAAGTGGTATTTCAGCAGCAAAAAATATTGCAAAAAAACTAAAAATTAAAAAAGTAATTGTTTACAAGAATTTTGGAACAGCTATGTTCAAGTTCAAAAATTTTGAAATTGAATTTGTTGGAACTAGAAAAGAAAGTTATAATAAAAACAGTAGAAATCCAGAGGTTAAACCCGGAACGTTAATTGATGACTTAAACAGAAGAGATTTTACAATTAACACTATTGGTTTAAGTTTAAATAAAAATTCATGGGGACATGTTTTAGATAAGTTCAACGGGATACAAGATTTAGAAAATCAAATAATTAAAACTCCATTAGAACCTGAGAAAACATTTTCTGATGATCCATTAAGAATGTTACGAGCTGCCAGATTTGCTAGTCAACTTAATTTCAAAATTGAGAAAAATTCATTCGATGGAATATGTGTAGAAAAAAGCAGAATCAAAATAGTTTCATCGGAACGTATTTCTGAAGAATTAAATAAAATTATTCTTTCGAACAAACCCTCAATTGGCTTTAAAATATTAGAGTCAACAGGTATTTTAGAATTAATTCTTCCAGAACTAACTAATTTAAAGGGGATAGAAGATATCGAAGGTCAAAAACACAAGGATAATTTTTATCACACTCTGGAGGTTTTAGATAATATAAGTAAGAAGACTGAAGATTTATGGCTTAGATGGGCAGCGCTTTTGCATGATATTGGAAAAGCACCTACTAAAAAATTTATTAAAAAAACAGGATGGACATTTCACGGTCATGAGTTAAAAGGTTCTAAAATGGTTTACAGAATTTTTAAAAGACTAAATATGCCATTAAACTTTAAATTAAAATATGTCCAAAAAATTATTTATTTGAGTTCTAGACCAATTATTCTCTCCAATGATAATATAACTGACTCTGCAATAAGAAGATTAATTTACGATACAAATGAAGATTTAGATGATTTATTAATCCTTTGTGAAGCCGACATAACAACAAAAAATCCCAATAGATTTAAAAAATATTTGAACAATTTTAAAATTGTTAGAGAAAAAATTAAAATCGTTGAAGAAAGAGATTCAATTCGAAATTTTCAGCCCCCAATTAGTGGTGAAGAAATAATGAATTACTTTAACATTAAACCATCTAAAGAAATTGGAATTATTAAAGAATATATTAAAAATTCTATTCTTGATGGAAAAATTAAAAATAATCATGAATCGGCAAAGTTATTGATGATTAAAAAAGGTGAATTACTTGGATTAAACAAAAATTCAGTTGAATAGGTTTATTAGAATATCGAAAATAAGTCTGGTTTTAGTGTATCTTGTAATTTTAGCAGGATCACTTGTTAGAATGACTGGAAGCGGAATGGGCTGCCCAGACTGGCCCAAATGTTTTGGATTATATATTCCGCCAACTAGTGAAGATCAAGTCAAATGGGCCCCTAAAAAGAATTACTCGAAAGGTATTATTTTAAGAAAAAATAATGAATTAATTGTCGCTAAAAAAGATTTTGTTTCTGGTGATAAATTTGATTTATCAAATTGGTATCCATATACTAAACACGACTATTCAGATTTTAACGCTACTAAAACTTGGATTGAATTTTTAAATCGACTTATTGGAGCTATAGCTGGTTTATTTACCCTTGGAATGTTATTCTTTTCCTTTAAATTATGGAAAAAAAATAAAAACTATACTTTAATTTCATTTCTCATTATTTTAGGAATGGGGTTCCAAGCTTGGCTAGGAAAATTAGTAGTTGATTCTAACTTAGCACCATACAAAATTACAGTTCATATGCTTATGGCTTTGGTTATAGTTTGTTTAATTATTTACTTAATTTTTAAATTCAATTACTCAAATAAAAGACTTTTAGACAACCAATTAAAAGTTTTAATATCACTTTCACTTATATTAACTTTAATTCAAATTATAACAGGAACACAAGTTAGAGAATTTGTTGATGTTCAATATGCTATATCACAAAATAAAGAATTATGGTTAATTAAACCTGACTTTAATTTTTATTTTCATCGAACATTTTCATTAACTGTATTTGGTTTAAATATGTATCTTTTGTATTTAACTTTTAGAAAAAAATATTCATTAAAACCTATTTTATGGATTGGCTTTATAATCTTTTTAGAAATATTATTGGGAACAATAATGTATTACGGAGATTTTCCAATTTTTAGCCAGCCAGCGCATTTATTTCTGGCAACAATATTATTTGGTATACAGTTTTACTGGTTTTTGTTTTTTAAATCTAAAAAAACAGGAAATGATATATAGATTAAGAATTATTTTGGATAGTGAAGAGGATGTAATTAGAGATCTTGAAATAAAATCTGATTCAAGTTTTGAGGATTTACATTCTGCAATTGTAAACTCTTTTAATTTTAATGGAAATGAAATGGCATCGTTTTATTTGAGTGACGATACTTGGAGTCAAGGAGAAGAGATTACTTTGGAGTCCTTCAGAGATGAAAAAGTAATGAAGGATACTAGTCTTAAATCAGTCATAAACGATTCTCAACTAAATTTTATTTATGTTTATGACTTTTTAAAACTTTGGACATTTTTTGTTGAAGTTGTAGAAATTTGCGACGAAGATGAATCTTCTATTTATCCTCAAACTATTTTTTCAATCGGAATGATTCCAAAAAATGCACCAAACAAGACATTTTTAGAGGACAAAAGCAAAGGTGATGATATAGCTAATTATGATGAGGAAGATTTATATAATTACTTTTAATTTACGCTTAACATTTCATGATTTTCATAATTTCTTAAAACATAATTAAATGAAGCTTTTAAAACTTCTCCCATACTCATTACTTTCTTAAAGTTATTATCTCTTGTTAGACTATAAATTTGATTAGATAGCATTTTTATATTTTCTTTAGATGAAATATTATCAGAAATCATACATTTTAAAATTCTATATATTCTATTTTCTGAACTTAAAATTCGCTTTGCTATAATTGATCTTTCTTCGATTTTGTACTGATTTAAAGATTTTGGATCTAATTTTTCCTTTACTAATTTCATTATCGGTTTATTTTCACTGAAAAATTGAGGCCTGTAGACTTTTAAATTTCCTTCATAGCATTGTTGATCAAAATCTATTGCTCTAATTTTATAAACAACTTGATCAAAATCATGAGTTGGTATTATAACGTAATTGTAAGATCTCATATCTCCCAACAATCTTATCATACATCTTTCATTAAATTTTACAAACTCCTTAGCTATTTGAGATTTTTCTGAACCGTTACAATTGTTAAGATGGTCTTCAAAAAATTCGTCCCCCGGAATACCAACTACGTGCTCCTCAATTAGAGTGTCTCTATTTATTAAAAAGTTTAAATAATAGGGAGATAATAAATTTTCTAGTTCTAAACCATATACTCTTGATGAATCCGCTTTTTTCACATAGAAGTATGTAAAATTATCATTTAATGTATTTCTAATTTTTATTCTAAATGGTTTAGAATTTCCAAAAGTACAATAATCAATTGCATCTATATTTAAAAAATCAATATTAGACTGGCTACCATCGGAATGTAATAAATTATAAATCTTTTTTAAAGAAAGATCAATATCATGTCTTTCATGTTCTGGATAAAATACTCGTACCCACAACGTATCCTTATCTTTTTTATTGTAAACTACAAAAGATCCTGAAAATCTTTTTAAATCTTCATAAAAAATTGGAATTTCTAAATTTCGATTATAAAAAGTTAGATAATTATTTAAATCCTTTGTAATAGGAAAAAAAGGTTTTTTTTTGGACATTAATTTATCAGACATTCTATAAAATTATAATAATAAAAATAAGAATTATATTCTTAGAGAGTAATTGTTGTAAATTTGATATTTTATTGAATTGTTTAAATTAGAATCAGAATATAACCCAACTGGTGATCAACCAGATGCTATTAACCAATTGGTTGAGGGTATTAATAAAAATTTAAAATTTCAAACATTAAAAGGAGTAACCGGTTCTGGAAAAACATTTACTGTAGCAAACGTTATAGAAAGAGTAAATAAACCTACTCTAGTGCTTGCTCATAACAAAACTTTAGCAGCACAACTTTATTCTGAATTTAAAGAATATTTTCCCTCAAATTCAGTTGAATATTTTGTTTCATATTATGATTATTATCAACCTGAAGCTTATCTACCAGTTTCAGGAACATATATTGAAAAAGATTTATCAATAAATGAAAATATTGAAAAATTAAGATTAAGAACAACTTCTTCTTTACTTTCTGGAAAAAGAGATGTTATAGTTGTTGCTTCTGTTTCTTGTTTATATGGAATAGGAAATCCCGTTGAATTTAAAAAGAACATTATTGAAATAAAACAAAATCAAATTATTTCTAGAACTAAATTTTTACATAATCTGGTTCAAAGTTTATACTCAAGAACTACAAATGAACTATTAACTGGATCTTTTAAAGTCACTGGAGATATTATTGATATTTTTCCAAGTTATGCTGATCATGCTTTTAAAATTCATTTTTTTGGAGACGAAATAGAATTAATTGAAATATTTGATCCATTAAAAAAAAATATTTTACAATCAATTGATAAACTAAATATTTATCCAGCAAATATGTTTGCAACATCTCCAGATGTTCTTCAAAATGCCTTAAATGAAATAAGATTTGATTTAAAAAATCAGGTTGATTATTTTAAAGAAATTGGAAAATTCCTTGAAGCAAAACGATTACAAGAACGAACTAATTTTGATCTTGAAATGATACAAGAATTAGGATATTGCTCTGGAATTGAAAATTACTCTAGATATATTGATGGTAGATTGCCTGGAACCAGACCATTTTGTTTGCTTGATTATTTTCCAGATGATTACTTGATGGTTGTTGATGAAAGTCACGTTACACTTTCTCAAGTTCATGCAATGTATGGTGGTGATAGAAGTAGAAAAGAAAATCTTGTTGAATATGGTTTTAGACTACCAGCTGCTATGGATAACAGACCATTAAAATATGATGAATTTGAATCAATCCAAAATCAAGTTATATATATTAGTGCTACCCCATCAGATTACGAACTCAAAAAAACTGAAGGAATAATAACAGAACAAATCATTAGACCTACAGGATTATTAGATCCTATAATAGAAATTCGAAAAAGTAAGAATCAAATAGATGATCTGATTAATGAAATTCAGATTAGAGTTGAAAAAGATGAAAGAATTTTAGTTACCACATTAACTAAAAGAATGGCTGAAGAACTAACAAAATTTTTTAATAAAATCGAAGTAAGATCTAGATATATTCATAGTGATATTGATACAATAGAGAGAGTAGAAATAATGCAAGGACTTAGAAAAGGATTGTTTGATGTATTAGTAGGAGTAAACTTATTAAGAGAAGGTTTGGACCTTCCAGAGGTTTCCTTAGTTGCTATTATGGATGCTGATAAAGAAGGGTTTTTGAGAAGCCATAGATCATTAACTCAAACAATCGGAAGGGCTGCAAGAAATGTGAATGGAAAAGCAATTTTTTATGCTGATAAGATAACTAAAAGCATAAAAAAAACAATTGATGAAACAAACTATAGAAGAGAAAAGCAAAAAATTTACAATAAAAAAAATAATATTGTTCCAAGTCCTTTAAAAACTAAAATAAAAGATGTCTTTAGTACAGACAATTTTGAGGATAATTTGACAAAAAACAAATCAAATAACAATGAACTTTTTGATATTACTAAACTATCAAAAGAAGAAAAAACCAAAAAAATAAACTTTTATAAAAAGAAAATGGAAGAAGCTGCAAAATGTTTAGATTTTATCGAGGCCGCAAGATTACGAGATATTATTAAAGATTTAAAAAAATGAAGAGAGGATAATATTAATTATCCTCTCTTGAATAAAATTATTTTTTAACTGAAATCAATCTCTTTTGCTGAGTATAAAACTCTTTTCTTTTAGGCAAGGTTATAGTTAGCATACCGTTTCTATAGTGAGAATCGATTTTATTTAAGTCAATAGACTCCGGAAGATCATAAGATTTACTAAATGAAGAATAATCAAATTCATGTTTAACATAGTTATAATCATTACTTATAACTTTTTGATTAGACTTTATTGTTAGCAGTTGGTTATCTAATTCAATTTCAAAGTCTTCATTTGATTTTCCAGGAATTGCAAATTCCATAATAAAATCTTTATCACTTTCCTTAATGTTTACAGCTGGAAAACTATTATTAATTACAGGTGAAAATCCCCATGTGTCACGAATAAAATCATCAAAGACAAATGGTGAAAAATTTTGTTGTTTTCTAATTAAATTCATAATGTATTATTTTTAAGTTAAACAAATTTTACAGTATGAAATAGTCAAAACAAATGCCATGTATTAAAATAAGACATTATGGCGTTTTTTCAATAAAAAATAATGACATTATGTCACTTGTTAGTTTAATACATATTGAATTTTGTCAGCAGCTTCCTGAAATTCAGTTGCACTATAAACTTCAAAATCACAATTATCGATAATTTTTTTAGCCTGCTCTGAATTTGTTCCTTGGAGTCTAACAATAATTGGAACACTAATATTATCTAAATTATTACAAGCGTCTACTATCCCTTGAGCTACTCGATCACACCTAACAATACCGCCAAAGATATTTACTAAAATAGCTTTCACATTTGGATCTTTTAAAATTAACCTGAATGCAGTTTCAACTCTTTTTGCATCAGCAGTCCCTCCAACATCTAAAAAATTTGCAGGCTCTCCACCAGATTGCTTAATTAAATCCATAGTTGCCATAGCAAGACCAGCACCATTCACCATGCAACCTACGTTACCATTAAGATCAACATAGTTTAATCCAACCTCTCTAGCCTCTGTTTCAACTGGATTTTCTTCTTTCAAATCTCTCCAAGACAAATAATCTTTATGTCTGAACAATGCATTGTCATCCAATGTAACTTTAGCATCAACAGCAAGTATCTTATTGTCTGAGGTTTTCAAAACAGGATTTATTTCAAAAAGAGACGAGTCAGATGAAACATAAGATTTATATAGAAGGGTTATAAACTTGACCATTTCTTTAAAAGCCAGTCCAGTTAAACCAAGGTTAAAAGCTATTTTTCTTGCCTGAAAAGGCTGTATCCCAAGTGATGGGTCTATATCTTCATAAAAAATCAAATCAGGTGTATTTTCAGCAACTGTTTCAATATCAACACCACCCTCAGTTGAATACATTATCATGTTATTTCCAGTTTTTCTATTTAATAAAATAGAAATGTAAAATTCGTTTATTTCTGATTCACCAGGATAATAAACATCTTCTGCAATCAATACTTTACTAACCAACTTACCATCTTTGGGAGTTTGAGGAGTGATAAGCTTCATTCCAAGAATATTAGAAACAACTTCTTTTAAATCAGTTAAATTTTTAGCAAGTTTTACACCACCTCCTTTACCTCTTCCACCTGCATGTATCTGAGCTTTAACAACAAACCAACTTGTACCAGTCTTATCAATAAGCTCCTTGGACAAATCATCAACTTGATAAACACTGTCAATAACTACCCCTCTTTGTGTTCTCACACCATGTTGTTCTAATATTTTTTTTCCCTGATATTCGTGTAAATTCATCTTTTTATTTTAAAAAACAAATATAAGTCATAAGCACAATAATAACGAATCGAAAAATTCTAATAATGTTGCATTTACAACAATATGTTTTATTTTTATAATAATATCGTTTTTTTTACCTACAAATAAAATCTTAATTTAAATTTGCCAGATGAAAAATTCTGACTTACTTAAAATTGCAAAAAATTTTGAAACTCCAACATATGTTTACGATGCTTCAAAAATACAATCACAATATTTAAGATTAACCAACTCATTTAAAACAGTAAAAAATTTACGAATAAATTATGCTGTTAAAGCTTTATCTAATATTTCAGTTTTAAAATACATTAAAAAACTAGGCGCTGGAATTGATACTGTTTCAATCCAAGAGGTTATTCTTGGCCTAAAGTCTGGATTTAATCCTGAAAAAATAATCTACACCCCAAACGGTGTTTCAATTCAAGAAATCGAAAAAGTTGCTGAAATGGGCGTAAACATTAATATTGACAACCTAAGTATACTAGAACAATTTGGTAGTCAAAATCCAGATATCCCTATATGCATTAGAATTAACCCTCACGTGATGGCAGGCGGAAACAATAAAATTTCAGTTGGCCATATTGATTCAAAATTTGGAATAAGTATTCATCAAATTCCATTATTACTTAGAATAATTCAAAACACTAACATCAAAGTAAATGGCATTCACATGCATACAGGAAGTGACATACTAGATATTGAGGTATTTATTCATGCTGCTGAAATTCTCTTTGAGACTGCATCTAAGTTTAAAGATTTAGAGTTTATAGATTTTGGCAGTGGATTTAAAGTACCATATTTTCCAGGTGACAACGAAACAAATATTGAAGAATTAGGTAAAAAATTGTCTAAAAGATTCAATGAATTTTGCTTGGAATATGGCAAGGATTTAACACTTGCTTTTGAACCTGGAAAATTTTTAGTAAGTGAGGCTGGAAGTTTTTTATGCTCTGTTAATTCAATTAAACAAACCACATCAACGGTATTTGCTCAAGTTGATTCAGGCTTCAACCATTTTGTTAGACCTATGATGTATGGATCCAATCATGATATAATAAACATTTCAAACCCAAATGATAAAGAACGATTTTATTCTGTAGTAGGATACATATGTGAAACCGACACATTTGCTAACAACAAAAGAATTTCAACAATTAGAGAAGGGGATGTTCTTTGCTTTAAAAATGCTGGTGCTTATTGTTTTACAATGGCCAGTAATTACAATTCTAGATATAAACCTTCAGAAATTTTATTCTTAAATAACAAGTCTATTGAAATTAGAAAAAGAGAGACAATTGAGGATATTCTTAAAAATCAAATAGAAATTAATATCTAACTAGGAAATAACTCCAGATCCAATTAGTTCATCATTTTTGTACCAGGCAACAAATTGACCTTTTGCAATAGCAGATTGAGGATTCTCAAAAACAAAATACAAACCACTTTTTGTAAATACAAGTTTAGACTTTTGAAGCGGTTGTCTATATCTAATTCTTGCATCAAAAAATTCTGAATTATTATATTCGATATCGTTTCTCACGAAGTGCAAATTGTAATTTGAAACAAATAAAATATTTCTATGTAGACCTGGATGACTTTTTCCTTCACCAACGTAAACAATATTATTTTTAACATCAGTTCCGATTACAAAAAGAGGATCCTTAGTTCCCCCGACAGCCAATCCTTTTCGTTGACCTATCGTAAAAAAATGAGCGCCATTATGCTCACCAATAACATCCCCATCATCAATTACATATTTGTAAGGATCAGAAAGCAATTTCAAATTTTCAAAAGACATATCTTTAAAATTAATTTCTCCATACATTTTATTTTCTTTTGATACTTTAACTATTTTACCTTGTTTCACTTTTAACTTTTGTTGTAAAAAATCTGGCAACTTAACTTTCCCTACAAAGCAAAGACCCTGAGAATCTTTTTTATCAGCAGTAATTAAGTTCTGTTTTTTAGCAATTTTTCTTACTTCATTTTTTTCTAAATCTCCTATCGGAAATATCACTTTAGACAACTGTTTTTGAGATAATTGACATAAAAAATAAGATTGATCTTTGCTTGAATCTTTTCCTGAAATCAATTTATATATTATTTTTTTATTTTTTGTTTCTGAAGAAACTCTACAGTAATGACCAGTAGCTAAATAGTCTGCACCCAATGATTCTGCTATTTTTAAAAAAACATCAAACTTTATCTCCCTATTACACAAAATGTCAGGATTAGGTGTATTACCATTTTTATATTCTTCAAACATGTAATCAATAATTCTAGCTTGGTATTCTTTACTTAAATCAATAGATTGAAAAGGAATAGATAATTTTTCTGCTACAATCATTGCATCGTAACTATCTTCAACCCATGGACACTCATTAGAAATTGTAACTGAATCATCATGCCAGTTTCTCATAAAAACTCCAAGAACATCATAACCTTCTTTTACAAGTAAGTAAGCGGCAACACTGGAGTCTACTCCACCAGAAAGAGCGACAACAACTCTTTTGTTTTTGTTGGACATTTTAATTATTTTTTTCCCTGAAGTTTTCTTTGCCTTTCTGCTTCATCCATCATTTCTTGCATCTTTCTTTGAAATCTATTTTGCTTTCTAGGTTTCATTTTGTTTTCCTGTACTTGTAGTCTAATCTTTTCTTCATCAATAATGAAATATTTTATTGAAATCATTATCAATATTGTTAGAATATTAGAAATAAAATAATACAAACTAAAAGCACTTGCGTAGTTATTAAAGAAAAAAAGCATCATTACTGGCATTAGATACATTATAAATTTCATATTAGGCATGCCAGGCTGGGTCGGTTGCATTTGAGCACCTGAAGACATTTTAGTGTAAAAGAAAATAGCAATTGAAGCTAAAATAGGAAGCAAACTTATGTGATCTCCGTAAAAAGGTATACTAAAAGGAAGTTCAGCTATCGTATCATATGCAGACAGATCCTCTGCCCATAAAAAAGATTTTCCTCTTAACTGAAAAGCTATTGGAAAAAAACAAAACAAAGCATAAAACACAGGAAGTTGCAATAATGCAGGAACACAACCTAGTAAAGGATTTGCACCAGCCTTATTATATAACTTCATGGTTTCTTGTTGTTTTTTAACCGCATCATTTTTATACTTTTCATTGAGCTCAGTTATTTCTGGTCTTAAAACTTTCATTTTTGCTTGAGATATATAAGTCTTGTAAGTAACAGGTGACATTACAATTCTAGTTGCGATTGTCATTAAAATTACAGCAATACCAGCTGAAAAATATTTAACCAAGAAACCAAAAAAAGGAAAATATATAAACCTATTTATTAGACCGAATATACCCCATCCAAAATATATTGAGTCATAAATTTTGTTATCGTAATTTTTAAGTATATCATAATCGTTAGGGCCGATATACCATTTCATCTTTTTGTTAATTTCAGAATTAACAAGACTTATAGGAATTTTTGTAGAATAGTTTTTTGTGAATTCTACGTCTTTTCCTTGATCCTCAAAAAGTTTAGTAGAACTAAACTTGACATTGTCAACAGGGCCATCAAAAACAAGAATAGAATTAAAAAAATGCTGACCATAAGAAATCCAATTAACTGAATCTTCCTCATCTTCTGAATCAGAATATGAGCTTAGATAGTTAGTATCATCACCATCATATTGGTAAAGAAGTTGACTGTACCTGTTTTCATAGTCAACACTCTTTGCTTGTCTGAATGCATCTAAGTTCCAGTTAAGAAAAATATCTGAATCTTTATTAACTAAAGATGATAAACCTGTTGATGAAATTTCATAATCAATCATGTAACCCTTTTCAGGAATTTTATATTCAAATGAAATTGACTGAAACTCAGAAATTACAAGTTTCATCAATATGGACTTAACTCCTCTGTTTTCAGATTTTTGATATGAAAAATTATAGTCGCTGGTATTAATTTCATATCCATTTTTTGTTTTAAATTTTAAATTAACATTTTGATTGCCTCTTACTAAGTAAAGGTCCTCACCTTTATGATTAACATAATTTTTAAGCTTAATTTCAGAAACAAGACCGCCCTTGGTATCAAATTTAAACACGACGTCTTTATTTTCAATAACTATTATTTCTGAAAGTTGACTTAACTCTTTTGGATTGATTAAATCATTGTCTGAAATAGCTGAAATCTCTGTAAGATCCATAACAGAATTTTGTTTAGAATCTTGTTTAATATCTTTGACCGTAATATTATTTTCAGATTGAGAAGTTTTTTCAAGCTCAGGAATAGTTACATTAAACCACCAAAAAATAGCAGCAATAAGTAAAACAAAACCTATTATTTGATAAAAATCAATTTTATTTTCTTCCATTGTCTTCTTTTGATTTTTTATAATTTAAACATGCATTAACAAATGAAACAAAAAGAGGATGTGGATTTTCAACAGTACTTTTATATTCTGGAT
>JADHLZ010000011.1 GCA_016780345.1 Flavobacteriaceae bacterium
AATCTACAGTGGTTACTATGATTTTGAAATAGGACATTATTTATATGAATTAATTATTTTATCTCTCATTTCATACGTAATTTGGGCACTCCTCTCATTTTTAATAATCACTTTAACAACTGAAAGACTAGTTGGTTTTTTTATAATGATTGTTCTTTTTATCGGAATACCACTACTAAGCTTAGCAGGTGTTGAACAATCTATTTTCAAATACAATGCTGGTACTGGATTTTCATACTCAGATATGGACGGTTATGGAAGTTCACTTAATAGATTTTTCCTGTACAAAATATATTGGCTGTCACTTGGTTTAGTATTTTACATATTAACATACTTATTCTACTACAGGGGTTTACCCTCAAACTTCAGAGAAAGATTATCAATTGCTAGATCGAGATTTAAAGGGAAATATCCCAAATTTATTGCTTTATTTATGCTGATATTTTTAAGCCTAGGAGGATATATTTATTATGAGACAAATATTTTAAATGAAAGAACATCATCAAAAGAAAGAGAATTAGAAACCGTTGAATGGGAGAAGAAATATAAAAAATATGAAAATTACGATCAACCAAGAATAGTTTCTGTAAATGTTAATGTAAATATTTATCCCAAAAGCTTAGATGCTGATGCTAATGGAACTTATTTTATGGTAAATAAAACATCTAGTGTAATAGATAGTTTATTTTTAGACCACAATGACGCTATTAGTACCTTTGAGTTTGATAAAGAAACAGATCTTGTTTTAGAAGATACTTTATATAATTTTGACATATATAGATTAAAAAACCCTTTAAACCCAGGTGATAGTTTAAAATTATCATTTTCGGTGAAAAACAAACCAAATACAAGTATTCGAAAAAATTCCTCAGTTGTAAGCAATGGTACGTTTATAAACAATAGACTTTTTCCAACTTTTGGTTATCCAGGCGGAGAACTTACAGATGATAAAACCAGAGAGAAGTATGACCTTCCTCCAAATAAATTAAAGCCCCATCCTTCAGACTCCACTGCTTTAGGAAATACTTATATATCCAAAGATGCAGATTGGATTGATTTTGAAGCTACCGTAAGCACCTCAAAAGATCAAATTGCTATTGCTCCTGGATATCTTCAGAAGGAATGGATTGAAGGAGATAGAAGATATTTTCATTATAAAATGGATAGTAAAATTTTAAATTTCTATGCATTTAACTCAGCAAAATACGAGGTTGTTCAAGATAAATGGAACGATGTTAAGCTTGAGATATACTATCATAAAGATCATGACTATAATTTAGATAGAATGATGAAAGGAATGAAAGCAGCCCTTGAATATTGCTCTACCAACTTTAGTCCATATCAACATAGACAACTAAGAATTATAGAATTTCCAAGAACCTCCGGTGGATTTGCTCAATCCTTCCCCAACACTGTTCCATTTTCAGAAGATATTGGATTTATAGCTCAAGTGGACGATTCTGAGGAAGGTGGTAACGATTATGCTTTTTTTGTTAGCGTGCACGAAGTTGCTCATCAGTGGTGGGCACACCAAGTCATAGGAGCTGATGTACTTGGAGCTACTATGCTTTCTGAAAGCCTTTCTGAATATGTTACATTGAAAGTAATTGAACAGGTCAATGGAAAGAAAAAAATGCGAAAATTTTTAAAAAGATCTCTTGACACATATTTAACCCAAAGAACATTTGAAAGAAAAAGAGAAAATGCACTGATGTATAATGATGGACAGGGTTACATTCATTACCAAAAAGGATCTTTGGTATTTTATGCACTTAGTGATTACATTGGAGAAAAAACATTGAATAAAGCTTTAAGTAAATATGTTAAAAAAGTTGCTTTTCAAGAACCACCATATACAACTTCTATAGATTTACTTAATCATATAAAAGAAGTTACGCCTGATTCTCTAAACTACTTACTTGATGATATGTTTGAAACAATTACTCTTTATCAAAATAGAGTTGTTGAAACTAAATCTGAAAAGTTAGATAATGGAAAATATAAAGTTGACATTGAGTTTAAAGTCAGCAAATACAGAAACGATGAAAAAGGTAGAGCCTTTTATGGAGATAGAGAAAAAGATTCTATAAGTTATCAAACAGATGAAATGAAAAAACCCGATTATTCTGTATTTCTAGAAGACTACATTGATATTGGAATATTTGGGGAAGACGATGATGAAAACGAAACTGAATTATACCTTAAAAAACACAAAATTTCTTCGATTTATAATAAAGTATCTATTATTGTTGACAAAGAACCTAAGGAAGTTGGTATTGATCCATACAACAAACTAATTGATACTAATTCAGATGACAACAGAAAGAAAATTGAAAATTAGTTTATAAATGAAAAGAAGAGATTTTAATCATATAGTAGCACTAGGAACATTTGGGTTAGCTTTTAGTAACCCTCAAATTGCAAGGAAAAAGATTTCTCTGGCTCAGTGGTCTCTTCACAGGGCAATAAAAATAAATCAAACATACTCTCCTTTTGACTTTTCATTAAAAGCTAGAGAAATGGGATTTGATGCTGTAGAATACGTATCCTCATTATATTGGAACGAATTAAAAACAAAACCAATTAAAAAAGTAACTAAAACACTTTTAAACAATTCAAAAGACCATGGAATTAAGAATCTTTTAATTATGGTTGATGGTGAAGGTGATTTGGCCTCAAATAGCAAAAACAAAAGGCAAAAATCTATTGATAATCATAAAAAATGGATTGAAATGGCTTATGACTTGGGATGTCATTCCATAAGAGTCAATTTAAATGGTGAAAAGAGTAAAAATAAATGGATTGAATATTCATCTGAATCTTTAACGCAGCTTTGCTTAATTTCAAGAAAAGATAAAATTAACATTATAGTTGAAAATCATGGTGGTCTTAGCTCCAATGCAAGTTATTTAGCTAACGTGATGAAAAATGTAAATTTATATAATTGTGGAACCCTACCCGATTTTGGAAACTTTTGCATTGAAAAAATAGATCCTGAAAATTATTTTAGTCAATGTATTAATGAATACGATAAGTATCAAGGAATGGCTGAGTTAATGCCTTATGCAAAGGCTGTTAGCGCCAAATCCTATGATTTTGATTCTAATGGTGAAGAAAACACTATAGATTTTAAAAGAATAATTAATATCACAAAAGAGTTTAAATACGATGGTTATTATGGAATTGAATTTGAAGGTTTGAACTTAAGTGAAATTGATGGGATAATTAAAACAAAAAGTCTACTCGAAAAATATTTATAATCTATTTTTAATTTGATTTTTTATACAACTTATTCGTTTCAAAAAAATCTATTTTTTCTGGTCTTATATCTACACTTAAACCTTATACAAACAAAAAAAATGAAATTAATTCTAGAAATCATTTTTAATAAAAAAGTTTTATTAACTTAAGAACATGAAAAAAAAAATTATAATTTTATTATTAATATTTCCTTTAGGAATTTTACTAAGCCAAAATAACCAAACTAATTCAACTGTTCAATTTCAAGAAATTCTTAGTAGAATTGGATCTGAAAAAATTGATAAAAATATTGAAATTGATGGTTCTTTTTATTTTTTTAAATCTCCTGAAGATGCCAATATTAAATTATTAGATTCAGATAAAGTTTTTAGAACTAAAGTAAACTATAATTTAAAAAATGAATTATTTGAGTTTAAAAGTGGTGATGACTTTTATAATCTTACATCTAATAAAGTTGAATCTGTAGTATTTCTAAATAATAAATTTATCGTTTTTAATTCAAAGTTTTACGAACTGATTTCTGAAAATGATAATTTTAAAATATTGAAATCTCATTTTTTAGAGACTATCGAACCAAAATATCAGCCTGGTATTGAAGAAAAGCCAAATTTAAGGTACAGAAAGTCAAGTATACTCAATCTGTTAGCTAATGGTAATATAAATCAAATTAAATCAAATAAGAAAGCTGTTATTTCTTTATTTAAAAAATCAAAACATCAAGAAATAAAATCTTATATAAAAACAAATAATATTTCGATTAGAGAAAATAATGATATACATAAATTATTTACTTTTTTCAAAAATGATTTAATGTTTCAGTAAATCACAAAATACTTTTAAGATTTTTTTTTATTATTTAAAAATCAAAATTTGATCACTTTAATATAGATGATAATTGAAATTATACAGAATCCACACTACATAATTGATTTTAAATCTTATGAAGGACTTAGAAACATTGCTATCACAGTACTTGTTGTTATTTTTATATTAATTCTTGGAAAAAACTTAAACAAATCAAAAAATATATTTATAATAAAAATAATAAGTCTAATTGCAATTTTTCTCACTGTTTTTGGTCACATTAATGATATTATAATTGAAGCCTGGAGAGTTGAAGAAGATCTCCCCTTTCATCTTTGTTCTTTTTCAAACCTGATTGTTTGTACAATATTTTTTGTAAAAACAAATAAAAAAGTTTTTGAATTTCTGTTTTATTGTGGATTCTTGGGAGGTCTAGTTTCAATTTTAACACCTCAAATAAACTATTATGATGGAAGTTGGTATTTGTATATAAGTTATTATGTCAGTCATGGGATAATTATGTTGGCTCCATTGTTTATGTTATATAATTTAGACTATAAACTTAGTAAATACTCATGGCTTAGAACATTTGGAATTTTGAACATTCTAATGATTTTTATTTTTCCACTTAATTTTTTGATAGGAAGGGGTTCAAACTACATGTATTTGTATGAAGCTCCTCAAATAAAAAATCCTTTAGTTTTTGGTGATTGGCCATATTATATATTTAATTGGGAAGTTATAATAATCGTTTTATTTTATTTGACTTATTTAATGTTTTCCAGAAAATATTAGAATGAAAAAAACACCAATAGAAATATTTTCTGAATGGGTTGATAACGGAAAGGATGATGGAATGGAAATTAATCATTATGATGCAGTTAGTGCAATGTTAAAGCAAGTTTTAAATAATGAAACTAATTATTCGTTTATTGATGCTGGATGTGGTAATGGATGGGTTGTAAGAAAGGTTTCTAAGGACAGTAATTGCTCCAGAGCAATTGGGATTGATGGATCAATAAATATGATAGAAAAAGCTAAATCTTTAGATACTATAAATGATTATTATTGTGATGAATTATCTATTTGGAAACCAGCAAAGAAAGTTAATATAGTACATTCAATGGAAGTATTATATTATTTCAAAAATCCAATAGTTGTTTTAAAAAATATATTTAATAATTGGCTTAAAGAAAATGGAAAATTCATTATGGGAATAGATTTTTATTTTGAAAATCAACCATCTCACGATTGGCCAGAGAAAACCAATATTTCCATAATGTCACTATTATCAATAAAAGAGTGGAAGGATTTATTTATTAAAACTGGATTTAAAAACATTCAGACTCTTAGAAGCGGTGAAAAGGAAGATTGGAAAGGTACATTAATTATTATGGCAACAAAAAGCTAATTATTACTTATTATCCAATTCTTATAACCACCCTCAAGATCATAAACTTTAGAGAAACCTATTTTTTTTAATATTTCTGAAGTTTTTTTACTTCTATTTCCAGATCTGCAATAGATATAAATTGGTTTAGATTTTTTAATTTTATTAAAAAACTCTATAAATAATTTTTTATCGTAAAAATCAATGTTAATTGCACCTTTAATGTGTCCTAAATTAAATTCTTCCGTAGTCCTAACATCAAATAGAAGAGCATCTTTTCTACTAATATTCTCTTTAAAGTTTTCCTTATTTAATATTTCATAAAAATTATCTTCTTGAGAAAAAATAAAAAAAGGTAGTAGAAAGAAAAAAAAAATCTTAATCATTAACTAGTATATTAAAATTTGACTTTCTAATTGATGAAAAACCACCAGCAACATCAACAACAGATTTAAAACCATTTCTTTTTAATATGGAACAAGCTATTACACTTCTATATCCTCCTGCACAATGAATGAAATTTTTTTCATCACTATTAATTAAATATAATTCTTTTTCAAAAACATCAAGAGGAATAGACTTAGAAGCACTTAAATATCCATTATTTCTTTCACTTAATTTTCTTACATCAATTAGATTAATATCATCAATAATTTTTGAAAGAGAATCAGGATCAATTGTTTCAATTGTTTCAAATTTAGCACCACTATTTAACCATGCGGAAAAACCTCCTTCCAAATAACCTAAACAGTTATCAAAACCAACTCTAGACAATCTCATAATTGCCTCTTGCTCTTGACCTTCACTACAAACTAATAATAACTTTTTACTAACATCTTTAATAATTGATCCAACCCATGGGGCAAATGTTCCATTAAGCCCAATAAAAATAGATCCTGGAATGAAGCCTTTTTTAAAATCATTTTGATTTCTTACATCTAAAATTAATGTGTCATCATTCATGAGATTATTGAATTCAATGATTGTTAATGGATTTAAACTTTGTTTTAAAACAGAATCAAAATCAAGATAACCTTCTTGATTCAATATTACATTTGAAGGAAAATACTCAGGAGGTAATTCAAGATCACTTGTTAATTCAATTATAAAATCCTCTTTACTTAAAGAACCATTTAATGCATAATTATTTTTTTTTTGATTTCCTAAAGTATCAACTGTCTCTTTCATCATATTTTTTCCACAAGCTGAACCAGCACCATGAGCTGGATAAACTAAAATATTATCTGGAAGATTTGAAAGTTTATTGTTTACAGAATCAAATAATATACCTGCTAATTCTTCTTTAGAAATATTCATTGATTTTTGTGCTAAATCTGGTCTACCTACATCTCCCAAAAAAAGAGTGTCACCTGTAAATATACAATAAGGTTTCTTTTCATTATCTAAAAGAAGAAAGCAAGTGCTTTCTAAAGTATGTCCAGGAGTATGAATAACTTTAATTGTTATATCACCAATATTAAACTCTTGATTATCTTTAGCTACAATACAGTCAAAAGAGGGATTAGCATTTGGTCCATATATTATTGATGCATTAGTTTTTTTTGATAAAGTTAAGTGACCACTAATAAAATCAGCATGAAAGTGTGTTTCAAATATATATTTAATTTTGGAATTAGATAGCTTAGCTAAATTTATATATTCTGAAACCTCTCTCAAAGGATCAATAACTGCAGCTTCTCCATTACTTTCAATATAATAAGCTCCTTGAGACAAACATTTGGTATATAATTGCTTTACTAACATAAATAAAAGATCAAATATAAAAATTGAAATATTAATTGTATTATTATTTTAAAATTTTAATTTTAAAATGTGTACGGAATTTGTAATCTAAATACCATTCCCGTTAGGAAAGAAAAATCTAGTAAATCAGAACTCACTACACAACTGAATTACGGGGAGATTTATATAGTTTTAAAAAAAGAAAAAAAATGGTACTACATTGAAATCAAAGATGATAATTATAAAGGTTGGATTAATTATTCACAATTTTATGAAATTTCAAATGACCTATATGAGAAAATCTTAAAGACTAAACCTGTTTTTCTTCATGAAATTTCAAAAGAAATTTTGACACTGGAGGGTAGAATGCAATTAAGTATAGGATCTAAACTAAGTTCATTAAAATTTCTAAATCATAGTTTAAATAACCCTTATATTAAAAAACAAACATCAATAACCGAAACTGCTTTAAAATATTTAAATACTCCTTATTTGTGGGGAGGCAAAACACATTACGGAATTGATTGTTCTGGATTTACTCAAATAGTTTTTAAACTAAATGGTATAAATATACTTAGAGATGCATGCCAGCAAGCAAATCAAGGAAAAGAAGTCGATTTCAATTCAATTAAGGAGGGTGATCTAGCATTTTTTGGGGAAAAAAAAGTAACACACGTTGGAATTATTTTAGATGACAATAAAATAATTCATGCTTTTGGAAAAGTGAGAATAGATTGTTTAAAAAAAAATGGGATATTAAATATTGAAACAAATAAAATATCCCATAAGCTTATAAAATTAAAAAGATACTACTAATTTTCTAATTCTTTTAATTTAGCATTCATCATTTTAAAATTATCTAAATCATCAATTGTATAGTAGATGTTTTTTGCTGTTTTAACAGCATCGATATTATTAGGGTCTATCTCAATTAATTTTTCTAAATAAGGTAAACATTCTCTGTAAAGATTAACTCTTTTTACTTCAAGTTGGTCGTATCTATCTAAATCACTTGATTTTCTAGATGTAACTAACTTGTTCATTTCTTCAACAATTGGTCCCTCAGATTCTAAAATTAAACCGACCAAATTTAAGTAAGTTGCAGTATAGCTAGGATTTAACTCAAGTGATTTTAAATAGAACTTTTTAGCCTCATCAAATTCTCCTTGTTCAGCATTAATCACACCTAAATTATAATACAGAATTGCGTTATCTGGATCTTTTTGCACAGCTATTTGCATCAATTCTTTAAATTTATCTCTATCACCTAACTTTATATATAAATCAGCTTCAGAAAGTAATAAATTAATATCATCAGGGTTAATTGCTCTAGCTTCTTTAATTGCAGATATTGCTAAATCCACTTCACCTTTTTGAACATATATTAACGCTATATTTTTTACAATTTCAGGAAACCTTGATTCAGTTTTACCAATTCTTTGATTTGTATAATCTTTTGAATTTTTAAATAAATTATATTCTGTCTCACTAACTTTTTCTTCAATATTAGTGTCGATAGGTGTTACAAAATATTCTGAAGAAATCCCTGTATAATCCATTTCTTTGAGTTTATTATAATATTCAAGAGCTGTATCGTAATCTTGTGAGTTTACTGCGCTGGATGCTGAAAAATACAAGTAATCTATGTTATCGTCTTTTTCAGGATTCATTAAATAAGCTTCATAAAGTTTTATGGAAGCACTTTTATAATTTTCATTTTTATTATCTTCGATCGCTGAATTAACAAGATCAGCTTCTGCTTGTTGTATTAAAATATTAGCATTTTCAATATATTTATTTTGTCTCAAAGATTTCTCAACTTCAATTGATTTTTTTAAAGATATTACTGAAGCTAAATAATCAGAATTTTCTTTTAGAGCCCATCCATTCAGAAAGTAATATTGTGCATGGTATTTTTTATCTGAACCTAAAATAAAATCCTTGTTAGTATTTAACTCATTTAAAGCTTCAGAATAAAATTCTTGATCAATAAGTTTTTCTGCTTGTTTTAACTCTTTTTTTTGAGCATATGTTAATATGGAGGAAGTTAAAAATATATAGTATATTATTTTTTTCATTTTATAAATAATTAATTTAGTTATCTTTTTATTCATCTTTTGATTCTACTACTTTAATATCATTATAATCTGAAACATCATCATTATCATTAATAACTTTTGCCACAGCAGCAATAGAATCATTTTCTTTTAAATTTATCAATTTGACTCCTTGAGTAGCTCTACCCATTACCCTCAGTGAGGATACTTCCATTCTAATAGCTATACCAGATTTATTAATGATCATTAAATCATCTCCATTAGAAACATTTTTTATAGAGACTAACTTTCCAGTTTTATTGGTTATAGATATTGTTTTAACACCTTTACCTCCTCTGTTGGTTGTTCTGTAATCCTCTAAACTGGATCTCTTACCGTAACCATTTTCAGATACTACCAAAATATCACTATCCATATCATTAACTGAAATCATTCCAACTACTTCATCTAAATTGTCTTTTAATCGTATTCCTCTAACACCTGAAGCGTTTCTTCCCATTGGACGGGTCTTACTTTCTTCAAATCTTATACATTTTCCTGATTTTACAGCAATTAAAACTTGTGAATTTCCTGTAGTAAGTTTTGCTTCAAGGAGTTCATCATTATCTTTGATAGTAATAGCATTTATTCCATTAGATCTTGGTCTGGAATACTGTTCAAGAGATGTTTTTTTTACTTGACCTTTCTTGGTTGCCATTATAACATAATGACTATTAATATAATCTTCATCCTTGAGATCTTGAGTACAAATAAATGCCTTGACTTCATCATCTTGATCAATATTTATCAAATTTTGCATCGCTCTTCCTTTAGATGTTTTAGTACCTTCAGGAATTTCAAAAACTCTCATCCAAAAACATTTTCCCTTTTGAGTAAAGAACAACATATACTGATGATTGGTTCCAACAAATAAATGTTCTAGAAAATCCTCATTTCTTGTAGTTGAACCTCTTTGTCCAACTCCTCCTCTATTTTGAGTTTTATATTCAACTAGAGGTGTTCTTTTAATGTACCCTGCATTTGAGATAGTGATAACAACTTTTTCGTTTGGAATCATATCTTCCATACTTAAGTCTCCTCCAGCATATTCGATTATGGATCTTCTTTCATCACCATATTTATCTTTCATTTCTAGTAGTTCATTTTTAATTATATCCATTCTTCTAGGTTCACTATCCAAAATATTCTTTAAATCTTTAATAGTTATCATTAAATCGTCAAATTCCCCTCTCAAATTATCTTGTTCTAAACCAGTTAATTGCCTTAAACGCATTTCAACAATAGCTTTTGACTGTATCTCACTTAATTTAAATTCAGAAATTAATTTGTTTTTTGCTTCATCAGTATTTGAAGATGATCTTATTAAAGAAATTACTTTATCAATATTATCTGAGGCAATTATTAAGCCTTCAAGAATATGAGCTCGTTCTTCAGCCTTTTTTAATTCAAATTTTGTTCTCCTAACAACAACTTCATGCCTGTGGTCAACAAAATGTCCTATCATCTGTTTTATGTTTAGAAGCTGTGGTCTTCCATTTACAAGAGCAATATTATTAACACTAAAAGATGATTGAAGCTGAGTGTGTTTAAATAATGTATTTATAACAACGTTGGGTACTGAATCTCTTTTTAATACATAAACTATTCTCATTCCCTTTCTATCTGATTCGTCTCTTATTGTTGAGATCCCATCAATTTTTTTATCATTGATCATTTCAGCAGTTTTTCTAATCATTTCTGCTTTATTTACCTGGTATGGAATTTCTTTTACAATAATACATTCCCTTCCATTAACCTCTTCAATTTCTACTTTTGCTCTTAATACAACTCTACCCCGACCAGTTTCAAAAGCTTGTTTAACACCATCGTAACCATAAATTATACCTCCAGTTGGAAAATCTGGTGCTTTAACAAATTTTATTAATTCCTCAATTTCAATATTATTATTTTCTATGTAAGCAACTGTTCCGTTAATAACTTCAGTTAAATTGTGAGGTGGCATATTAGTAGCCATACCTACTGCAATTCCGCTAGCTCCGTTAATTAATAGATTTGGTATTTTAGTTGGGAGAACGGTTGGTTCCAATATAGAGTCATCATAATTTAATTGATGATCAACCGTATCTTTATCTAAATCAGCTACCATTTCCTCAGAAATCTTTTGCATTCTAGCTTCAGTGTATCTCATAGCAGCTGGACTATCTCCGTCAACAGAACCATAATTTCCTTGACCGTCAACCATTAAATATCTCAAACTCCACTCCTGAGCCATTCTAACCATTGTGTCATAAACCGATGAATCACCATGTGGATGGTATTTTCCTAAAACCTCACCTACTATAAAAGCGGATTTTTTAAATTTACTTGATGCTCTAAGACCTAATTGGTGCATACCGTATAGAACTCTTCGATGAACAGGTTTAAGGCCATCCCTTACATCAGGAAGAGCTCTTGAAACTATAACAGACATCGAGTAATCGATGTATGCAGATTTCATAGCTTCTTCAATGTTTATTGGGATCAATTTTTCTCCATCACTCATAACTATTTATTATTATTTTAATTATAACCTAACAAATATAACGATACCTCATATTTTTTTATTAAAACACATGTTTTTTTTTAGAAATTTTATTAACAAAAAAAAATATAATTCACAGTAAAGTGATCGAAAAAAACTTGCAATTAAAAAAAAATTTTTGTCTATTTACTATTAAAACTAATATCTAGCATGGATGATAATTTTTCCTCAAGAGTTAAAGATGTTATTACTTACAGTAAAGAAGAAGCCTTAAGGTTAGGTCACGATTTCATTGGTACTGAACATTTACTGTTAGGAATTTTGAGAGACGGAGGCGGTAAAGCAATAAACATTCTAAATTCACTTGAAATTGATTTAGATTATTTAAGAAAAAAAGTTGAAATATTAAGTCCACCAAATCCAATTAGTGATTTTGATCAAAATCACAAAAAGAATTTACACCTATCTAGACAGGCGGAAAGAGCTCTCAAAACAACTTTTTTAGAAGCCAAACTTTACCAAGGAAAGTCTATTAATACAGCACATCTTCTCTTATGTATTTTAAGAAATGAAAATGACCCAACAACAAAATTACTTATAAAGTTGCAGATAGACTATGAAACTGTTAAAGAACAATTTAAATACATGCTAACAGAATCTAACGAAGACTACTCAAATTTACCTAATTCAGAAACATTTTCAGACGAGTCAAAAGAAAATGAAGAACCAATTGAAGAGAATCCTTTTACCATAAAGTCAGAATCAAAATCTAAATCAAAATCAAATACACCTGTATTAGATAACTTCGGAAGAGATTTAACTGAAATGGCGAAATCTGGAAAATTAGACCCTGTAATAGGAAGAGAAAAGGAAATTGAAAGAGTTTCTCAAATATTGAGTAGAAGAAAAAAAAATAATCCACTTCTTATTGGTGAACCTGGAGTTGGGAAATCAGCAATAGCAGAAGGACTTGCATTAAGAATAATTCAAAAAAAGGTTTCAAGAATTCTCTACAACAAAAGGGTAGTTACTCTTGATCTAGCCAGTATAGTTGCTGGTACAAAATACAGAGGACAATTTGAAGAAAGAATAAAAGCAGTAATGAATGAAATAGAAAAAAATGATGATATAATACTTTTTATTGATGAAATACATACTATAGTAGGCGCTGGTGGAGCAACTGGAAGTTTAGACGCTTCAAATATGTTTAAACCCGCTCTTGCAAGAGGAGAAATTCAGTGTATTGGAGCAACAACTCTCGATGAGTATAGACAATACATTGAAAAAGATGGTGCTTTAGAAAGGAGATTTCAAAAAATTATTGTTCAACCAACTTCAATTGATGAAACATTGAAAATTTTAAAAAATATTAAAGATCAATATGAATCTCATCATAATGTAAATTTTACAGATAAAGCACTTGAAGCATGTGTAAAGTTAACTGACAGGTACATCTCAGACAGATTTTTTCCTGATAAAGCTATAGACGCTATGGATGAAGCTGGATCAAGAGTTCATATAACAAATATGGATGTTCCAAAAAATATCGTTAATCTTGAATTTAATCTAGAAGAAGTTAGAAAAAAGAAAAACGAAGTAGTCAAGAAACAGAAATATGAGGAAGCAGCTAAGCTTAGAGACGATGAAAAAAGAATTGAAAAGGATTTATTGATTGCTCAAGAAAAATGGCAAGAAGAACTTAAAACACACAGGCAAACAGTTGATGAGAATGATATTTCTGAAGTTGTATCAATGATAACTGGTATTCCTGTAAATAAAATTGCTAAAGCTGAACTAAAAGAATTAAAAAATCTTGACAAAAACATTTCAGAAAAAGTTATTGGACAAGAAGAAGCGGTCAAAAAAGTTGTAAAAGCTATTCAACGTAACAGAGCAGGAATTAAGGATCCTAATAAACCAATTGGATCATTTATTTTCTTAGGTCAAACTGGAGTTGGTAAAACTCAACTTGCAAAAATCTTATCATCAGAACTTTTTAATGGTTCTGATTCATTGATCAGAATCGACATGAGTGAATATATGGAAAAATTTGCTGTTTCTAGATTAATTGGAGCTCCTCCTGGATATATTGGATATGAAGAAGGTGGACAATTAACTGAAAAAATAAGAAGAAAACCTTACAGCGTAATTTTACTTGACGAAGTAGAAAAAGCTCATCCTGATGTTTTTAATATGTTACTTCAAGTACTTGATGAAGGGTCTCTAACAGATAGTTTAGGAAGAAAAGTTGATTTCAAAAATACTGTAATTATTATGACATCAAATCTTGGAGCTAGACAAGTAAAAGATTTCGGAAATGGTGTTGGCTTTGGAACTGAAGCAATGAAGTCTCAAGAAGAAAAAAACATTAAAAGTACGATTGAAAAATCTTTAAAAAAGACGTTTTCACCAGAGTTTTTAAACAGAATTGATGAGATTGTTGTATTTAACAGCCTAGATAAAAATGATATTAAAAAAATAATCAATATTGAGCTTAAAAGACTTACATACAGGCTGAAAGATATTGGTTATGAAATTAATATTACAACAAAAGCTATTAATTTTCTATGTGAGAAAGGATTTGAGAAAAAATATGGAGCAAGACCACTAAAAAGAGCCATTCAGAATTATGTAGAGGATTTAATTGCTGAAGAAATTGTTAAATCAAAAATTAAAGTGGGAACCAAAATAAAAATAGATTGTAGTAAAAACAATTCTGAATTAATTATTATTTAAAAATAATATATCAATATTAAGTTTTATTGAATAATTATCATTTTTAATCTTTTCATATTACTGATTTCATAAAAGAATTTAATAAGTTATAATTTATTGTAATTTAACATTTGATATAATATAATTTTACACCTTTATAACTTAAGAAAAAGTTTATATGAAAGTTGTGAAATTTGGAGGATCATCTATTTCAAGTGCAAGTAACATTGAAAAAGTTTTTGATATATTAAAAACTTATGATTCTAAAATAATTGTAATCGTCTCTGCATTTGGAAAAACAACAGACAAATTAATTGAATGTGGAAAACTTGCAAGTAAAAGAAATAACAGGTATAAAACTTTATTTAAATCTTTATTAAATGATCATATTAAAATCTGCTCAAGTTTATTCGATTTAAAAAACCAAAGCGAAATATTAAGTTTTGTTCAAAAAAAATTTAATAAGCTTGATAACGTTTTAGAAGGAGTTTTCAATCTTCAAGAGTTCAGCCCTAAAACATATAACAATATCTCCAGTTTTGGAGAATTATTATCATATAAAATTATTGGAAAACTTTTTCAAAACCGAGGGATTGATTCTATATTAAAAGATTCAAGAGAGATCATTACAACCAAACTAATAAAACTTGGTTCAGTTCAAATTGATTATAATTTAACCGAAAGAAAATGGGAGAAATTTCACAAGGATGATAATAGTAGAATGATTTTTATGCCTGGGTTTGTTGCAAGAGACAATTTTGGCAATAACATCACTTTAGGTAGAGGAGGATCTGATTTTACCGCATCAATTATGGCATACATTACAAATGCTGATTCTTTGGATATATGGACAGATGTAAGTGGAATTTATACAGCTAATCCTGAATTTGTTAAACAATCCTTTCCAATTGAGCACATTACGTATAAAGAAGCAATGGAATTGTCACATTTTGGAGCAAAAGTTTTGTTCCCTCCAACCTTGAAACCTGTAATGAATAAAAACATTCCAGTAAATATCAAAAATACTTTTGATCCAAATTCCAGAGGCTCAATAATTAGTAGTGTCTCTAAAAGTGATTCTGTTATAAAAGGAATAAGCCATATTGAAAATATATCTCTTCTTACAATTGAAGGAAGTGGTATGGTGGGAATCCCAGGATTTTCCAAAAGATTATTCGAAGAAATCTCCAATAATAATATTAATGTTATAATGATAACTCAAGCCTCTTCGGAACACTCAATATGTATTGGAATAAAGGAATCAGAGGCGCTTAAAGCTAAAAAAATTGTCGACGATGGTTTTATGTACGAAATTGAAAATTCAATTTTAAATCCTTGTATAATCGAAAACAATCTTTCAATCATAGCTCTTGTTGGAGATAAAATGAAAAATCATCAGGGAATAAGTGGAAAAATGTTTAGCGCTCTTGGCAATAATAACATAAATGTTAAAGCCATTTCCCAAGGTTCTTCTGAGAGAAACATAACTGCTGTAATTCACAATAAGGATGTTAAGAAAGCTTTAAATACTCTACACGAAAGATTTTTTGAAAATAACATTAAACAGATAAATTTATTTGTCATTGGAATTGGAAATGTTGGATCTAAATTATTAAGTCAAATAAATCAACAAACCGAATATTTAAAAGAAAAATTAAAATTAAAATTAAGGGTTATTGCTATTTCTAATACTAAAAAAATGTTTTTTAGTGAAAGTGGAATCAATTTAAACAAATACTCTGAAATCTTAGAAACTGGAATAAAAACAGACTTGACAAAATTCATAACAAAAGCAAAAGAACTTAACTTAAGAAACAGTGTTTTTGTTGACAATACTGCAAGTCCTAAAATATCTCAATCTTACAAGTACTTTTTAAAAAATAATATAAATGTAGTAACATGTAACAAAATTGCTTGTTCTGAATCCTACTCTAATTACTTAGAATTAAAAAATATCTCAAAAAAATATGGGACATCATTTTTGTTTGAAACTAATGTTGGCGCTGGACTTCCTATTATTGACACTTTAAATAACCTGATTAATTCTGGGGATAAAATAATTTCAATTCAAGGTATATTCTCTGGAAGCTTAAACTTTATTTTTAACAACTATAATTCGTCAAATTCTTTTCATGAAGTGGTTGAAAAAGCTATGTTAGAGGGTTATACTGAGCCTAATCCTAAAATTGATCTTAGTGGTGTTGATGTTGCAAGAAAAATTTTAATTCTTGCTAGAGAAAGTGGTTATAAAATTGAAATTAATGATGTAATTAACCAATCTTTCTTGCCAAAAAAATGCTTAAAAACTAATAACAATAAGGAATTTATTAACTCATTGAAATCTAATGAAAAACATTTTAAAAAAATATTATCTGATGCTACAAATGCTAAATGTAAAATTAAATATGTAGCAGAATTAATAAATAATAAAGCCTCTGTAGGAATTAAACAGATATCTAAAAATCATGATTTCTATAATTTAGAAGGTAGTGATAATATAGTATTGTTTTTTACAGAAAGATACAAGAATAATCCTCTTATAGTCAAAGGTGCAGGTGCAGGTGCAGATGTTACTGCATCTGGTATTTTTGCTGATATTATTAGAGTTAGCAGGAATTAATAATATATAATTAAATGAAAAAAATAAAGGTTTTTTCACCTGCCAGTATAGCAAATTTATCATGCGGTTATGATGTGTTAGGAGTATGCCTTGAAAATATTGGTGATGAAATTACTGTTAAAAAAACAAAAAACAAAGGGGTCACTATTAAAAATATTCAAGGACAAAATTTAAGCACAGATATTTCAAAAAACGTTGCAGGAGTTTCAGCGATAGCTCTTTTAAAAGAAACGAATATTGATTATGGGTTTGAAATTAAAATTAAAAAAGGAATTAAACCTGGAAGTGGTATTGGGAGTAGTGCCGCTAGCTCTGCTGGAAGCGTGTTTGCTATAAATAAATTAATTGGTGAACCATTTTCAAGAAAAGAACTAATAAAATTCGCTATGGAAGGAGAAATGATTGCTAGTGGTTATAGACATGCTGACAATGTAGCTGCTGTTTTATTGGGTGGATTTACTTTTGTAAGAAACAGTGTTATGCACGATTACTTTAAACTTAATACCCCAATTGAGCTAGCATTTGCTGTAATTCATCCAAAAATCGAATTAAAAACTAAAGATTCAAGAGCCGTTGTTAAAAAAAACGTAACAATTACTGACATGGTAAGTCAATCAGCAAATCTGGGAGCTTTTGTTAGTGGACTATACACTGAAAACTATGAACTTATTGGAAAATCTATGAATGATATTGTAATAGAACCGATGAGATCTATTTTAATTCCTAAATTCTATGAAACTAAGTCTGCTTGCCTAAGTGAAGGTGCTTTAAGTTGTGGTATTTCTGGATCTGGACCATCAATATTTGCACTATGTAAGGGAGTATCAAAAGCGAATAATGTAGCGAATAGAATGAAGGAAATTTACAATAAATTAGACTTAGAATATGATGTGTTTGTATCCTGTGTTAATGATCAAGGTGTAAAGGTTTTAAAATTTAAGTAATATGCTATACAGAAGCTTAAATAAAAAATCTGAACTTGTAGATTTTGAAAAAGCTATAAAACTAGGGCTCGCCTCAGATGGAGGATTATTTTTTCCAAATACTATTTCTCATATTAATAAAGATTTTATTGAAAGTATAGAAAATTACTCGAATATTGAGATTGCATATCAAGTTTTAAAACAATTCGTTGGAAATACAATTAGTGAATTAGACTTAAAAAACATATTAAAAAACACTATTGATTTTGATTTCCCATTAGTTCAATTAGAAGAGAATATTTTTTCTTTAGAATTATATCATGGACCAACATTGGCTTTCAAAGATGTTGGAGCCCGATTTATGGCTAATTGTTTAGGTTACTATAATCAAAATATGTCAAAATTAACAACTGTATTAGTAGCTACATCTGGTGACACTGGAGCAGCAGTAGCAAACGGTTTTCTTGGTGTAAAAGGAACTAAAGTTGTAATACTTTATCCCAAAAATAAGGTTAGCGAAATACAAGAAAGACAATTAACTACAAATAAAAAAAACATAACAGCCTTAAGAGTAAAAGGAACTTTTGATGACTGTCAAAAAATGGTTAAGAAAGCATTTAATGATAAGGAATTGAATGATAAATTTAATTTAACATCTGCTAATTCAATTAATGTTGCAAGATGGCTTCCTCAATCACTATATTATTTTTATGCTTATAAAAAATTAAAAATTAAAAATTTAGTTTTTAGCATTCCTAGCGGAAACTTTGGAAATATTTGTGCGGGAATCATTGCTAAAGAATTGGGCCTGCCAATTAAACATTTTATAGCAAGTACAAATATTAACGATACCATTCCAAGGTATTTTAAGAATGGTGTTTTAGAGCCAAACAAAACAATCGCAACTATTTCCAATGCAATGGATGTTTCAAATCCAAGTAATTTTATAAGGATTTTAGAAGTTTTTAAAAATTTTAAAAACCTTAAAAAAAATATGTCTTCTTACAGTTTTAACGATAATGAAACTTTAGATTTGATTAAAAAAATATACAATTCTAAACAATACGTTCTCGATCCACATGGTGCAGTTGGATTATTGGGATTAAACAAATATTTAAAAATTAATTCTAAAAATACTGGAGTTTTTCTTGAGACTGCACATCCAATAAAATTTTCAAAACATATTGAAAAATGTTTAGGAATCAAACTGAATACACCTAATAAAATAAAAAAGATATTAGATAATAAAAAAGAATTTATAGATATCGATAATTACGAAAAATTCAAAAAAACATTACTGAATTTCGGGTAGTACAAAATTAGATAAAGGACTTTTTTTTCTCATAAGTTTTTCAATTTCTTCAGACTTTCTTGGAGCATAATTTGATAGATTTACAGGACCTTTATCACTAATTAATACAGTATCTTCGATTCTAACAGCTATACCCCACCATTTTGGGTCACAATCACTATTATCTGGAATATATATACCAGGTTCTACCGTAATTATTGTATTTGGCTTGAAAGGACCTGTAGTTCCTGGATCATGTACATCTAAACCAACATAATGAGAAGTTCCATGAGGAAAAAACTTTCGATAATCTTTTGGGTCAACAATAATTCCTAAATCAACTAATCCTTTTTTAATTACCTCTACAGCTGCATTGTGAGGTGCTCTAAATTCAGCTCCTACTACAGAAGCTTTAATTCCAGCTTCTTGAGCTTCATATACTAAATCGTAAATAGCTTTTTGTTCATATGAAAAAGTACCATTAGCTGGAATAGTTCTAGTAACGTCAGCAGTATAACCATGATATTCTGCACCCAAATCCATTAAAACTAAATCGTTACCTACTCGCATTTTAGTATTTTCTATATAATGAAGAATACATCCATTGTGACCACCACCAACTATGGATGGGTAACCTTCATATTCAACATTATATTTTTTATATACAAATTCATGAATTCCTTGTATTTCCATTTCAGAAAGTTCAGGGTTCATGGCTTTCATTACTTCAACTTGTCCTACTGCCGATATTTTAGCAGCTTTAGACATAAGTTTCAATTCTTCTTGTGTTTTAATTTCTCTAAGTTGTCTCATTATTTCAGTTAATCCTATAGCGTCAAGATTACTTTGAGCAGCTTTTAAAGTAATTTTTTGTTTTATTTCTAATAACTTTTCTTGTGTAGTTGCAGATTGAAATTCGTCTAAAAGCTTATCATCTTTAAGAGAAGGCCTGTATCTTAAATTACTTTTCAAAACTTGAGCTACGTTAGCAGCTGATTCGTTTGGGGCAAGACTTATAACATCATAAAACTTTTCCTTTTCAGGATTAAAATCTACAGGATAGTTTGATATAGTTTTAAATTTTTCTATTAATGAAAATAAATCATTAGGATTATTTTTATCATCTCTAACATCATTTTTAAAATCAAAAAACAAAACACTATCAAATGTTGAAAAATCTGGAACTATGTCAGTAAATTGATCTGTGGTATATGCATTTTCAAAACCAAGTTTTGATTTAACTCCCTCTGCTCCAAGTCGTTTTCCATTCCACATCTCCATTAGCTCATTTCTTTCCTGAACAAAAATCACTTCATTAAAAGAAGAATCACCAACTAATTGATCTTCAGAAAAAATTAACAAAATTGCATGAGGTTCACGAAATCCTGTTAAATAATAAAAGTTTGGATCTTGATGATAATGATAATCAACATCATTTGCTCTATTTCTGACAGGGTTTGCAAAAAATATAGAAACACTATTTTTAGGCATCATATTTCTTACATTATTCCTTCTATCTTTATGAAATTCTGGGCTCAAATAATCCGAAGGCTCATCTTGAGAAATAAGATTTGAAAAACATAAAAGCAGAAAAACAGGAAATAGTATTTGAATTTTCATAACAGTATATTTATAAAATTAAAGTTTCTTAAAATTAATATAATAGTTTTTATCAATTTCTATTGATCCTTTTACTTTTTTATATTTCCACTTTATTGAAGGATATATTCTGATTTTATTTTGAAGTCCTTCATTATGATCAGTAACAATTATATCAATAGGCATATTAAAATTATCAACAACATTATCCCACCTGTAATGTATTTTTCCTTCTACAATTTTATATTCAAGTAATGGAATTCTTATATCTCTTAAGTATTGATCAAAAAATGGTTTTAAATCCATTTTCATTTTTTTAGAAATATAATTTTCAATTTCTTGAGTTGTAACGGTTTTATGATAAAAATCTTTATTCAATCCTCTTAAAATATTTCTCCATTTCATGTCATTATTAGCCAATTGTCTAAGTGTATGTAATAGGTTTGCACCTTTAGAATACATATCCCCTGAACCTGCTTTATTCACATTATATGGTCCTATAATTGGCTTTGAATTTCTAATTCCTCTTCTTGTTCCAATAACATATTCAGAAGCTGCTTTTTTTCCATAGTGATAATCGACAAAAAGATTTTCAGAATAAGTAGTAAAACCTTCATGAACCCACATATCTGCAATGTCCTTGTATGTAATATTATTAGCAAACCACTCGTGACCAGTCTCATGGATTATTATATAATCAAATTTTAAACCCCAACCTGTTCCAGACAGGTCACGACCTAAATAACCTTTTTTGTACTTATTTCCATAGGTAACTGAACTTTGATGTTCCATACCCAAATAAGGGGTTTCAACCAATTTAAAACTATCTTCATAGAAAGGATATGGGCCAAACCAATATTCAAAGGCTTGCATAGTTTTAATGGCATCTTTAAAATGAACTTTTGCTTTTTCTAAATTATAACTCAAAACATAATAATCCATGTCTAAATCTCCCTTTTCTCCCTTGTATATTTCTGAAAAATTAACATAGTCTCCAATATTAATATTTACTCCATAATTATTTATTGGATTTACTACTTCCCAATGAAATGTAGTAGAATCTGACATTTCATCAACCCCAACTAGTCTCCCGTTTGAAACATTTGTTAAGCCTTTCGGTACATTAACACTCATCAACATGCTTTCTGGCTCATCGTACATATGATCTTTATTTGGCCACCACACACTTGCACCTAAGCCTTGACAGGAAGATGCAACAAAATGATTACCATTTTCATCCTTTTCCCATGAAATACCACCATCCCATGGGGCTCTAACTGCAGTCCTAGGATTACCTTCATAATAAACAGTTATTTCCTCTTTAGAGCCAGGATTTTGATCCTTTATTAATTTAATAAAATGAGCGTTACCGTCATAAATTATTTCAAGTTCTGAATTTTCTTGAACCGCCTTAGTTAACTTCAATGGTTTTTGAAGATCAATTTGCATGAGATTATAAGAATCTAAAACAGTGTATGAAATTTTATTTGACCCTGAAATAAATTTTTCTTCAGGGTTTACTTTAATATCTAAATGATAACGATTTAGATCCCACCATGACCTTTCTTTTGTAATGGAACCTCTTAAAGTATCTTGTCTACTAAATTCGTTTTTATTACCCATAATTCCTTGAGACATCGATAAAATTGGAAACAGAAATACAAAAAGTAATATTTTTTTCATGTTAATATGTGTTAAATAACTTTATTGTAATATAATTAATTTTAATCGAAATTTGTTTAAAAATCAACAAATGAAAAAAACAGTTTTATATAACAAACACATTGAACTCAATGGGAAAATGGTTCCTTTTGCTGGATACATGATGCCTGTTCAATTTGATGGTGTTAATATTGAGCATAATCAAGTACGAAGTTCAGTTGGTATTTTTGATGTCTCTCATATGGGTGAATTTTTAGTTGAAGGTCCAAATTCAGAAGAACTATTAAATTATTTATGTTCAAACGATATATTTTTAATCTCAAAAAACAAAGCACAATACAACTGTTTAATTAATGACAATGGTGGAATAATTGATGATTTGATTGTATACAAACTTGAGGATCAAAAATACATGTTGGTTGTTAATGCTGCAAACATTGAAAAAGATTGGAATTGGATTAATAAAAAAAATCAAAATTTTAAATGTAAATTAACAAACATCTCTGATGATACATCTCTTTTAGCACTACAAGGACCTAACGCTGAGAAAATTTTACAAAAACTAGTCAATTTCAATTTAAACGAATTAAAAAGTTTCACATTTTTAATTTCTAGTGTTTCAAATATTAAAAATGTATTAATATCTAGGACTGGATATACTGGTTCAGGAGGTTTTGAACTCTACATTAAAAACGACCAGGCTTTAAAACTCTATAATTTACTACTTAATGATATTAGAATAAAACCAATTGGGTTAGCAGCTAGGGATACTTTAAGATTAGAAATGGGATATTGTCTTTATGGAAACGATATAAACGAAAATATTAGTCCTATTCAAGCGGGGCTTAAGTGGGCAACTAAAATTAATAAAGAATTTATTGGAAAAAATCATATCCTTAATCAAATAGAAAATGGAACTGATAAAAATTTGATTGGATTTAAGCTTTTAGAAAAAGGAATTCCAAGGAAAGATTATAATATTCTAGATCATAATAATAATGTTATTGGAATAGTTTCTTCAGGAACCATGTCACCATCTTTAAAAACAGGAATTGGAATGGGTTATGTTGAGACATCAAAATCTAAAATAGGATCCTCAATTTTTATTGAAATTAGAAACAAAAAAATTAAATCTGAAATTGTAAAACTTCCCTTTATTTATTAATGATCAGGGTTCTTATATTTGGAGGCAGTAGTTTTATTGGAGAAAGTTTGTTTAAAGAATTAAATCCTTTTTACGATTTATATGCAACATATTATTCTAATATTAAATTTAAAACGAACAAAAGGTTTATTTATTACAGTATTCAAAATGATCCAAATAAAATTCTAGTTAATTTAAAACCAGATGTTGTGATATCTGGTTTAAGAGGAGATTTTAATTTACAGGTATTATTCTACGAACAATTGATTGAGTATTGCGAAAAAAACAAAACAAAACTTATGTTTTTGTCATCTTCAAATGTATTCGATTCATTTATAAATTACCCTTCATTTGAAGAAGACAAGACATTTTCAAGAAGTAGTTATGGTAGATTTAATATTCATATTGAAAACAAAATCTTAAGAATGAAAAATAAAAATTGGTGCATAAATAGATCAGCAATGATTTTTAGTAAAAAATCAAAAAGAATTGAAAATTTAAAACAAAATTTAAAAAAATCTATTTGTATTGAAATTTTTCCAAATCTTATAATTAATATAAACTCAGAAGAATATTTGTCTAAACAAATTCATTATATAATCAGCAGAAATTTAAGAGGAATATTTCATCATGGAAGTTATGATTTAATAAATCATGAAGAATTAATCAAAATAATTTTGTCAAAATTAAATGCCAATGATTATAATTATAAATATGTATATACTACAAATGAAAATAGATATTTATCTCTTCTATCAAAATCAAATAAATTACCACAACATCTAAATTTTTCATTTGATTCAATAATTTCTAAAATAATATAAAATAATTTTTCAATTTAAATATTATATTTAAATATGGGTAGAGCGTTTGAATTTAGAAAAGCTAGAAAAATGAAAAGATGGTCAGCTATGGCCAAAACTTTTACCAGAATTGGAAAAGACATTGTAATGGCAGTTAAAGAAGGAGGTTCCTCAATAGAAACTAATTCGAAATTAAGAGCTGTAATTCAAAATGCAAAAGCAGTCAACATGCCCAAAGATAATATTGAAAGAGCTATAAAAAGAGCTTCTGATAAATCTACTGGAAATTTTAAGGAGATACTTTTTGAGGGTTATGGGCCATATGGAATTGCAATACTTGTAGAAGCTGCCACCGACAATAACAATAGAACAGTTGCTAATGTTAGAAGCTATTTTAATAAATATGGAGGAAATTTAGGTACGGCAGGATCTGTTGAATTTATGTTTGATAGAGTTTGCAACTTTAAGATTAAAACAGATATTGATTTAGAGGAACTTGAACTTAATTTCATTGATTTTGGTGTTGATGAAGTTATTGAGGATGAAGATGGAATTTTACTTTTTTCATCATTTGAAAATTATGGAGGTATACAAAAGGAACTAGAAAATCAAAAAATAGAAATAATTTCATCTGAATTTGAGAGAATACCTAAACAAAATAAAGAGCTAGATGATAAAAAAAAAGAGGAAGTGAATATTTTAATTGAAAAAATCGAAGACGACGATGATGTTCAAAATGTTTTTCACAACCTGATTTAATTAAGAATATTCAGGAATTTTTCCCTTTATACCAAAATAAAATTTTCTTAAAAATTCAATATCATTATCAATGCTTTCGGTCAGATAATATGGTTTTGATATTATTATTGTTTTATTTTCAAAATCTAACCCAACAGGGCAAACAGGAACATTAGCTTTTTTTGCTATATAGTAAAATCCTGTTTTCCATTTATCAACTTTCTTTCTAGTCCCCTCAGGTGAAATTCCTAAAATAAATTTTTCTTTTTGTTTAAATAAATCCGCAATTATGTCGACACTATTTGAATTACTTTCCCTATTAACAGGGAAGCCACCTAACCATTCAAGAAAATATTTTAATGGAAACTTGAATAACTCTTTCTTTCCAATAAAACTAATATCTTTTTCATCAAATAAACTTCTAGCAAATATTGCAATAAAAAAATCAACCCAATGAGTGTGAGGAGCAGCAATTATTACACATTTTTTTGGAAAATACGAATCACCTTGTATTTTCCACTTTAAAATTTTAAAAAAAATAAACTTCCTAATCTTTAACATCATATTTTCTTGCTTTTTCTAGGTCAGATATAGTGTCAATACCAATAGAGCTGAAATCGGTTAACACCATTTTAATACTTTTTCCTTTTTCTATGTACCTAAGCTGTTCAAGTTTTTCTATTTTTTCCAATTCTGTAGGTTTGGAATTTGTAAATTCAATTAAGGCATTTTTTCTAAAAGCATAAACACCAATATGTTTATGATATGTAATTTTTTCATCTGATCTGTTGTACGGAATAACACTTCTAGAAAAATAGATTGCATAACTATTAGAATCTACAATTACTTTTACTAAATTCGGATTTTCTATATAAGATTGATCCTTAATTTCTTCCATTAAAGATGCTAAATCAATAGTTTTATTTTTATCATGAGTAAAAACATCTATTAGATTTTTTAAACTTTTTTTATCAATAAACGGTTCGTCTCCTTGTATATTTACAACAATGTCAACTTCCATATTTTGAGCGAACTCAGCTATTCTATCCGAACCAGAAATATGTTTTTTACTACTAATTAATACATTTTTATGAAATTGTTTTATATGATCATAAATAACTTTTGAATCAGTGACAACATAAACTTCTTCAAACAATTTTGTTTTGATAGTATTTTCAAGTGTTGTTAATATTACTGATTTTCCATTTAGATCCATCATTAACTTTCCAGGAAGTCTGGATGAATCTAACCTAGCTGGTATCATTGCAATTATTTTCAATGTTTAGGCTTTTGTTCCAAAAATACATTTAAATTTTAAAATCCAATTAAATATAAATTCTTTTCTGCTCTAGTTACAGCAGTGTAAAGCCATCTCAAATACTCAACAGTGACTCCCTCTTTGAGATAAGGTTTTTCTATAAAAACTGTCTTCCATTGACCACCTTGTGATTTATGACAAGTTAAAGCATAAGAAAACTTTACGTTCAATGCATTGAAGAAAGGATTTTCCTTAGTTTTAGTAAATCTCTTGAACTTAGACTTAATATTTGAGTAATCCTTTTGAACTTCATTGTACAGTAAATTTGATTGTTCATAAGTTATAGATGGATTTTCTGAATTTAAATTATCAAGTAATATAACAGTATCTAATAAGGGTTCATTGGTATAATCAACTAGTTTAATTTTAATTTCAGCAAACTTAAAACCGTATATATCTTTGATTGAATAAATTTCTAATATTTCAATTATATCTCCGTTAGCAAGAAATGAAATGTTTTGATCTACGGATGACCAAAAATAATTATTCTTTGTTATAATTAATAAATCTCCTTTAGAAATGATGTTTTCATTAAACAATATTGTTTTTCTTATTTGTTGATTATATAAATTTGCTCTTTTGTTTGATCTTACAACAATTAAAGTATTATTTAAACCAGTTTTATTATAACTTGATTCTATTTTTTCTTGAATTTCGTGTCCATCATTTAAAATTTCAACATCTTGAAATAACTTAAAATTAAAAGATAGTTCATTGTTAAAGATTTTATTTCGAATTTCAGTAGCATTTAATAGTATTCCCGATGATTCAGATTGTCTAACTACATTACTTAATGTAAAATTCATAGATTTTATACCATGATTCTTAAATAAATATTTATCATCTAATGCAGGACTTGATACTTGATTTAGAGGTGGTAATTGAGCCGTATCTCCAAGAAATATCAATTTAGAATTCGTTTCAAAATCAACATATTTGAAAATGTCAGAAAGAATTGATTTCCTTTTAAATAAATCAATTGCTGAATTATAATCTGAAATCATAGATGCTTCATCAATAATAAAGAGCATATTTTTTAATTTATTTCTTTTTAATTTAGTTTGAAACTTTCCAAATTTATCAATTGACGAAAAGTATATTTTCTTATGAATTGTAAAAGACATTCTTTTTGTGTAATAAGACAAAACCTTAGCAGCTCTTCCTGTTGGAGCAAGTAGACAAACCTTATAATTTGCATGATTAATATTATCAACTAAAGTTTTCATTAAAGTAGTTTTTCCAGTACCAGCATACCCTTTAAGTATAAATAATTGTTTTTCATTATTGGAAATTAAAAATTTACTTAAATAGATGATTGCTTTTTTCTGATCTTCAGTTGGTATAAATGAAAATTTTTTTAAAAGAAGTTCTGAAAAGTCATTAAAATTCATTGTAATTTAGAAAATGTAATGTATTTTGGCGGTTTAAAAAAATGTAGTTTTATTAAATATAATTATTAATCAATGAAATTTCTATCAAAAAATAAGAGAATAATCCAATCAGTTTTATGGATATTCATTTTTGTGTTTGCATATCAAATATACAACTCCATAAATGCTCCTATTTACTTTAATGAAATTAAAAATGAGAGATATTTGAAGGTAATTGAAAAATTAAAGGATATAAGAAATGCCCAAATAGCATATAAAAGTGTTAATGGTGTTTATGCAGATAATTTTGAAAGCCTGATAAAATTTATTGATACTGCTCAGTACACGTTAATACAAAAAAGAGATTCAAGTTTCATGAAGTATGATCGTATTTACAGAATTGATATGCTGCAAGAAATTGTGGTTATTGATACATTAGGATTTGCTTCAGTAAAAGATTCATTATTTAAAGATTCTGATAGATATAAAACTATGGCTGAAGTGCCAATTGAAGGAGTCAATGAAACTTTTTCTATAAAAGCCGATGTTATAGATAAAAACGGATACAACGTTCCTGTTTTTGAGGTAAGAATTTCAAAAGATGCTCTATTATATGATCAAAATAAAGACCTTTTAAGACAAGAAAAAGCTCTTATGTCGGTTGATGGAGTTAATGGTCCTGATCTAGTATTAGGCTCTATGACTGAGGTTAGTACCAATGGAAATTGGCCAACAACCTATGATGCAATCTCAAGAAAGTAAAAAGCTTAACAAAAGCTCGGTTCTAACTATATTACTTAGTTTAAAGGCAATATCTTTTTATTTTAATAGTTATCATAGTAATAATTTAATAGATTCGAGATTTGTTTCTCTTGAAGATAACAATGACATTTCTTCTCTTTTAGACTTACTAAAAAAAACTTTAAAAGAGTTTAATTTATCTAACGTATTAAAGACTAAGTTAATAATAAACAATAAGCTTTCTACATTGGTTCCAAATGAACTATATAATGAAACTTTAAATAAAGATTATTTAAAATATAATTGTGATTTAATCGATAATGACACAACATCAATAGATGAAATTATTGAATTGGATATTAAAAATATTTATGTTCCATTTGAGAACGTAAATAATTTTTTAATCGAAGTATTTGGATCTTTTGATTTTTTTCATTTTTCTTCAATATTCATAAAAAAAACATTTAACAAAATAACATGTGAAAAATGTATAAACTTTTATGTAAGTCCAAATAATGGATTATTAAATGTTATAATATATGAGGGAAAGAAACTTATATTTTCTAATATATTTGATTACTCATGTAAAGAAGATATATTATACTATATTCTTTTTGTTGTTGATAATGTTAAAAACGTAAACGAGCAATCTGAAATATCTATAATTTCAAGAAAAGAGCTTTTCAATGAAGAAATTAAATATTTAAGTAAGTTTATTAAAAAATTGAAAATAATAGATGAAAATATTCTTGAATAAATAACTTGCACTAAAATGAGAATAATTTCTGGAAAAAATAGAGGAAAAAAAATTATAATTCCAAAAAAACTTCCAGTTAGACCTACAACAGATCAATCAAAAGAAGCTATTTTTAACATTTTAAACAATGAAATTATTTTTGAAAATTTAAAAGTTCTTGATTTATTTTCAGGAAGTGGAAATATAAGCTTTGAATTTGCCTCAAGAGGTGTAAAAGAAATATATTGTATTGATAGAGATTTAAATTGCATAAAATTTATTAATAAAATTTCTGAAGAATTAAAATTTAATTTAAAAGCAATTAAGTCTGATGTTTTAAAGTATTTAAATATTGCAAACATAAAATTTAATATAATCTTTTTAGACCCACCATACAATTATTCAGAAATTGAATATTTAACTATAATTGACAAAATTTTTGTAAAAAATTTATTAAATATCAATGGTTATATTATCGCAGAGCATTCAGAAAAAATCAAGCTTAATAATCATAAAAAATTTGTAAAATACAAAAATTACGGGAATTGTTCATTTAGTTTTTTTAAATTATAATAAATTGATAACCAGTTTTTTATATTTTAAAAAATAAACCTATAGTTTAAACATTAAAAAAACATACTAATAGGCTTATGATCTGAAAAACTCACGTCATAAACAGTGAATTTTTTTGAAGTAATACTTGAAGAATTAAATAAATAATCTATTCTCATCGGAAAAAATTTTGACCCAAAAGTTGATCCAAATCCATTACCATTTTTAACGAAAGAGTCATCATAAATTTTTTCAAATTTTTTATAAACAAATGAGTAAGGCGTATTATTTAAATCGACCGACAGTATGCTTGGAAATTTACTTTTTTTTATGTGGTCTAGTATTAATTCCGATTGAACATTTTGAATTTTATATACATTTTTAGATTTGAAAAATATTTCTTTAATTGATTTTTTATCGGCTTTTAAAGAAACTAAATCTAAGTTGTAAGACTGTAAATGTGTGTTATAAACTCTAATGGTATCGTTTTTTATTTTAAGGTCAACATAAATTGATAGCAATTTACCTTCACTATTCTTCACATTTCCTTTATTTATCATTTTTTCTTTAGAAAAAATTGCTAAACCAACATTTTCTCCATTTAAACCCAAGTGAATATCTGAATAATCTTTAAATAGATCTACATATCTATTATGATATTCCTGAAGACACAGGATTTCAGGACTAGTAAATTTAATAAAATTAGAGATTTTTAAAGGAACTGAATCAGACTTTATCCAGTTGTAATGATTAAATAATCTAACATTATAACCCATAATTTGACTCAGTTTATCATCGCTTGAATTAGAACTTGAATTAAATAAATAAATCGGTTTTGATAATGAAATAAATAAGAATATAAGAGATAGAATAAGCCTATTGTCAAATTTCAAAACCCAGTAAATCAAAAAAAATAAATTTAAAATGAAAAAATGAGGATATAATATACTAACAAGAGAATAGTACGATAAAATATCTAAATAGAAATTATTAAGAACATAGAACAAAAACAAAAAAAGACAAACCAAGCAGTTTATAACAAATACAAATTTCAAAAAAATTGTATTATTTATTAAATTCACTTCTTTCCTGCTTTAAATAAAGTTTCTTTATCTTTTTTACTTAAACTATCGTAACCAGATTTACTAATTTTATCAAGAATTGAATCTATATCTTTTTGATTTACTGATTTAAGATTTGTTTTTTTTGAATAAGTTCTGTATTTGATCTTTTTATTTTTATAAAATCCTTTAAAAATAAAATTATAAAATATTATTATCCATTTAGCAAAATCTTTTCCTTTACTAATTTTGTTTTGATAATAGAATCCAATAAAAGCACCCCCAAGATGAGCTAAATGTCCTCCTGAATTTCCCGAAGGTATCTGAATCACATCAGTTATTAGCAAAACAATAGCTATGTAAATAATTTTAATATCGAAAATTAATAATCTGATTCTAAAATCAGGTTTGTAAGATGTTAAAAAAACAAAAACAGACATTACTCCTGCTGATGCGCCAATCATTGAAGATTTTAAATTGTTAAAAGCTGGAAAAATATTGTAACTGACTAAATACGTTAATGATCCTGCTATAATCCCAAGAACAAAAGCTTTAAGAAATTTTTCTTTACCAAAAAGATTAAGCACAACTGATCCACTTATGTAAAGAATAAGCATATTGCCCAACAAATGCCATAAATCAGCATGAAAAAAAGCGTATGTTATAATCGACCAAGGCTTCCAAACAATTTCATTAATGTCAGGTGACACATCAAAAAACTTAAGAATAGAAAACTCATCAAGTTGAAAAAGGAACAAAAAGGTATTAATAAAAAAAGGCAACATAAAACACACAACCATTACAACAATGGTTTTTTGGAGAATATCCAAATACCTAAACTTAATTGAAATATCACTTATCAATCCCATCTCCTATCGTTAAATTGATTTTTCCTCCAATACAAAACCATAATTAGACCAATTAGAGCTCCTCCAATATGAGCAAAATGAGCTATTGGTCCTACAGAATATGATGAAACACCAAAAAACAAATCTATTAAAATTAATAACGGAACAAAGTATTTTGCCTTAATTGGAAAAGGCAAAAACAATAGCATTAGTTTAGAGTTTGGAAAAGAGAATGCAAAAGCAACTAAAGTTCCATATATGGCACCAGAGGCACCTACCATAACACTATTAAAAGAACTTATAGCATTGTTATAATCAATCTGACTCATATAATTTAAAAGTTGTTGAGGATCACTAAGAGATAAATTGTTAAGTTCTACAACATTATATAAATTTTTTACTTGTAGATAGTAAATAGCCATTTGTAAAAATGCAGCACCAAGACCTGACGAAATATAAAAAAATAAAAATTTTTGTCTCCCCCACATTTGCTCTAAGGGAGAACCAAACATCCACAATCCAAACATGTTAAATAAAATATGAGAAGGACTGCCATGCATAAACATGTGAGTTAAAAACTGAGTAATTAAAAACTTATCATTTTCATAATAATGTAAAGCCAGTAAATCATAGGAAAGATTACCTAAAAATTGTGAACCAAGGTAAAAAATTACATTAATTATTATTAATTGCTTTATTGTTTCTGGGACTGATCTCATTTAAAAAAAATACTAATTTCACCTAATGATATAGATTTATGAATCAACTTTCCAAATGGACTGATTCTAGAGTCTTTACAGGCAAACAAATTATTTATCATCATTTCAATAACCTTTTGATTTGTATTTAAATTCGTATTATATGATGAATGTTTTGAAAGAACTTTAGCTACTAAATCATTTAATGTATGACTTAATTTATTTTCACTTATGTCACCATATTCAATAAAGTCCTGAAATAGCTTGTTTATGAGATTATGATCCAAAAATGGATGAACTGCAGAAATTTCTATTAAATTATTATCAAAAACATTAAACTTAAAACCTAAATGAATTAGAGAACTTTTTATAGATTTCAAATATTCAATCTCACTATTATCAAACTCTAGTTTTAAAGGAAATAATAAAGTTTGACTTGGGTTTTTCTTATTAGACAATTCCTTTAAAAAAACTTCATACATTATGCGTTGCTGAGCTCTTTTTTGATTAATAATCACAAGGCCTGCTCTGTTTTTAGTAATTACATACCTTGAGTCAAGCTGAAATGCGGGTAGAGAATCACTTAAACCCAAATTCATTTCGTCGACAACATTCAATTTATCATTACTCTCGTAACTTTCAAAAACAAAATCTTTTGATTTGACATCAACAGGGTTTTTTAAATTATTAAATGGGTTAAATGCTTGATCGTATTCAACTTTTGGAACATTTGCCGATTTATCTTTAAAGCTATAAGGTGTATTTAAATTAACATTACTATTAAAGTCAATTGTTGGACTAATATTAAACTGCCCTAAACTATGTTTAACTGAGGAAATTAGAATAGCATATATAGATTGATCATTGTCAAACTTTATCTCAGTTTTATTAGGATGTATATTCACATCAATAGTTTCTCGAGGAACATCAATTTTAATAAAATATGAAGGGTGATAGTCGTCTAGAATCAATCCTTTATAAGCAGTTTTAATAGCGTGATGAAGATAGTTGTTTTTAATAAATCTTCCGTTAATAAAGAAAAATTGAGAGGATCTTGTTTTTCTAGAATATTCAGGTTTAAAAACAAAACCTTTGATTTTAGCTATTTCAGTGTTTTCTTCAACAGGAATCAATTTTTGTTCTGAAGATTTACCAAAAACTCTAATTATTCTTTCTTTGAATATCGATTTATTCAAATTAAAAAGCTCATTATCATTGTTTGTAAAAACAAAGTTTATCTTATGATTTGAAAGAGCTATTCTGTGAAATTCATCAATTATATGCTTTAGTTCAACATTATCTGATTTCAAAAAATTTCTTCTTGCCGGAATGTTGTAGAATAGGTTTTTTACAGAAATAGATGTCCCTTTTATTGCGACAACCTCATTAAATGCAGTTTGCTTTCCTCCTTCTATTTTTATTTGATTACCTAAACTACTATCCTCCAAACAGTTTGATGTTATCGTGATTTGACTCACTGAAGCAATACTAGATAGCGCTTCACCCCTAAAACCCATTGTTTTGAGTTTAAACAAATCTTCTGAATTAGTAATTTTAGATGTAGCATGTCTTAAACAGCACAATTTTAAGTCATCTTTGTCAATACCTGATCCATTATCAATAACCTGAATTAAAGTTTTACCAGCATCTTTTATGTATAATTTAATTGTTTGTGCACCACTATCAATAGAATTTTCAAGTATTTCTTTGACTACAGAAGATGGACGTTGAACAACTTCACCAGCAGCAATTTGATTTGCTACTTTTTCAGGCAGCAATTTAATTATACTCATGTTTAAAGTTTAAGTAAAAATTGATAGATCAAAGTCAATTATGTAAAGAAACAATAATACTAAAATCATAATTATAAAAATTAAAGTTTTGGAAAAACGACTATTAGATCTATTTCTATAAATTAGCCTTTCCTCATTCCATTTTGATGACACATCATAAGAACTTCTATTTCTTTTTTGTTTTTGATAAACAGAGTCAAATTCATAGATATTATCATTCAATTTGTCCTTCAGAAATCTAGGTTTATAATTGAATTTTTTGTTTTTATTAAGCTTAAATAAGTTTACTTTCAATTGATTAATGATTTAAATCAAATGTACAAAATTGAGTGTAAATTTTAGATAAATGATCAAAAGGGATTGTTTATATTTGAAACAATGAAATTTGAAAATATCCAAAAACTAAAAGATCTTATTAACAATTCTAATAATGTTGTAATTATTCCTCACACAAACCCAGATGGAGACGCTTTAGGAAGTAGTTTAGCTCTAAAAGGAATATTTAACAAACTGAACAAAAATTCTTTCGTAATAAGTCCTAATAAGGCTCCAGATTTTTATAATTGGATCCCATATTTTAATGAAATAAAATATTTTGAAGACAAGCCAGATGAATGCTCAGAAATAATTAAGGAATGTGATCTTATTTTTACTTTAGATTTTAATGATCTATCTAGAATTGGTGAATTAAGTACTAGTGTGAATCTATCAAAATCGAAAATCATAATGATTGATCATCATCAAAATCCGAAAAATTATGCTGAATTAACTTTTTCATTTCCTGAAATTGGCTCAACATGTGAACTTTTATATGAAATAATTGTTTCTTTAGATTTGGATAAATTGATCAACAATAATATTTCAACCTGCATATATTTAGGTATGTTAACAGATACTGGATCTTTTCAATACAGCTCTGTATCTAGCAGAACTCATTTCATTGTTTCGAAACTTTTTGAAAAAAATATTAATCACAATGAGATATATAACAAAGTATATAATGACTCTTCAAAAAGTAGACTTGATGTTCTAGGCTTAGCATTAAACAGTTTAACACATCTAAAAGAGTTTAATACAGTTTACATGTTTCTAAAAAGAGATGATCTTGAGAATATTGGATACCAAAAGGGTGACACCGAGGGAATAGTTAATTATGGATTATCTTTAAAAGGTGTAGTTTTTTGCGCCATCTTCATTGAGGATGTGAATTCAAAAAACTCTGTAAAAATTTCTTTTAGATCTATTGGAGATTTTGCATGTAATAAATTTGCTGAAATCAACTTTAATGGAGGTGGTCACTCAAACGCCGCAGGTGGTAAATTTGAGGGGACTTCAAATGAAGCTATCAAAAAATTTATCAAACTTTTACCAAACTTTAAAAACAATCTAAAATGATTAAAAATATCAATATAATAACAATACTGTTTTCTATTCTTTTTTTGTCATGTGTTAGCACACATCCAGACTTAAATGACGGACTTTATGCTGAGTTAGAAACAAACAAAGGAGACATATTAATTAATTTAACATTTAAAGAAACACCTGTAACTGTTGCTAACTTTGTTTCATTGAGTGAAGGAAAAAATAAGGATGTAGACGATCAGTTTAAGAATAAAAAATATTATGATGGGTTGATTTTCCACAGAGTTATTGAGAATTTTATGATTCAAGGTGGAGATCCAACTGGAACTGGAAGAGGAGGTCCTGGTTACAATTTCAAAGATGAGTTCAGTAAAAATCTTTTACATGATGGGCCAGGTATATTATCTATGGCTAATTCTGGACCTAAAACTAATGGAAGTCAATTTTTTATAACTCACAAAGAAACACCATGGTTAAATGGTAAACACACAGTATTTGGTAAAGTGGTAAAAGGACAAGAAATAGTAGACTCAATTCAAAAAAATGATACAATTAGAAGTGTTTCCATAATTAGAAAAGGTAGAGAAGCAAAATCCTTTAATGCACCAAAAATTTTCTCAAATCATTTTAAAGAAGATAAAAAATTGGAAGAAAAAAAAGCCGCTGAGCTAGAAAATGTAATGAATGGAAAGAAAATAAAACACGAAGGCGAAAAATCTTATTCCACTACTACAGACTCTGGTCTTCAGTATATAATAACTGAAAAAGGAGAAGGTAATTTAAAAGTTGATGACAAAAAAATCGTAATGACAAATTATGCTGTTTACTTTGAAGATGGTTCACTTTTGGATACTAGTATTTTAGAAATTGCAGAAGAGTATCAATCTGTAAATATTGCTAAGAAAAATGCAAATGGATATTCTCCAATTGAAGCAAGAGTTGGTCCACAAGATGCAATGATACCTGGATTCAAGGAAGGTCTTAAATTATTAAACGTTGGGGATAAAGCTACTTTATTTTTACCTTACTATTTAGCTTATGGAGAAATGGGTAGAGCTCCTCAAATTCCTCCGAAATCAAATTTAATATTTGAAGTCGAAATTGTAGAATTAAAATAATTAATGATTTTTTTTTTCAAAGAAAATAGATATTTTACAACACTACTTTTTTTAAGTATTTTATTTTTTTGGATAAAAAAATACAATCAATTTATTGAAGAATTTTATTCTTTAGGTCTATACCAAGTAATTTCTTCAACAACACTTTATTTTGTAAACAAGTTTTCCTTTTCATTTGGTGATTTACTATACATATTTACGCCATTAATAATATATAGAATTATTAAAAAAAGTAATTCTACAAGACGAGGTGTCATGATATCATCAATAAATATAATTCTTACAATTTATATGTTATTTAGTTTTCAGTGGGGTTTAAACTACCATAGAATTCCAATAGATGAAAAATTGGGTAATAAAAAAACTTATTCTGAGTCAGAACTTTTTAAAACAACAAAACTCTTTATTAAAGAAGCTAATACACTACAAGTAAATATTACATCTAATGACACTACACTTGTTAATTTTGATGACATCTATGATATTTTAGTGGATGAATCCATAAAATCTATTAGAGATTCTGAATTTACAGTAAATAAAAATTTAAACTTAAAAATAAAAAAATCTATTTTCAGCACCCCTCTCTCTTACATGGGCTTTGGAGGATATATCAATCCTATTACGCTTGAAGCTCATATAAATTACAATACTCCGTTATTTTACATGCCAACTACTATTAATCATGAAATTGCTCATCAATTAGGGTATTCTGCTGAAAATGAAGCAAATTTTATTGGAATTGTATCCAGTATTAATTCAAAAAATGAATACATTAAATACAGCGGTTATGCATTGGGATTAAAATACCTAATGAATGAAGTATTTAAAAAGAATAAAAATGAGTACGAATTGTTGAGATCAACGATTAATAAAGGAGTTTTAAAAAATTATGAACAAGCAGATCGAACATGGTTAAAATTTAAAAACCCACTAGAAAAGTATTTTAAAAAATCTTATAATATTTACTTAAAAGCAAACAACCAAACTAGAGGAATTGAATCCTATAATTTGGTTGTAAACTTATTAATTAACAACTACTCTAGTCTAAAATTTTAGGGGAACCTAATTTCTCAAGATTTTCTCCTATTTTATTTACTTCATTAATGAATTGATTTATTTTTGGCTCAATTAATTTCCATTGATTTTTTGATATCTCAAAGCTTTTCATATGAAGTTTTGTAGGTCCATATGAATTTCCATAAAAACCTCTTTTTGAAATCGAAAGTCTTTCAAAAATTGTTGGATCTTCTTTTTCACCTATTTCTTTTTTAGATTTACTTCCATATAATAAAGATTCAATTGAATGCATTGTTTGAGTTAAATCACTAATACTTTTAATTGCGTAATTTTCAATGTCTTCAATATACCTTAAAGCATTATTAAAAGTTGAATGTTTCTTTTTTGCTTTGTTGTAATTAGAAATCACTTCTGACATATTTATTTCAAAGTTATTTAGCTCATCAATAAAATTATCAATTTTTCCTTGCATAGGATTTGTTAAGACATTTTCTCTTATTCTTTTTACAATAAAACTCTTTGACTTGGCCAATTCTTTTAATTTTCCATTATGAGACTCAAAAAGTTTTACACTATACTCACCTGGTTTAACGGGAATAGAAGATTGATATCCACTCATATTCAAAGTGATAGGAATTGGTTTTGTAAGGTTCCAAGACACTCTATTTATACCTTTTTTTTCTGAGCCCTTAATTCTATCAACTAAATTACCGCCTTTATCTCTAATTTCAAGAAAAATATTTGGATTTAACTCATTTAGCTCATCGTCTAAAGATTTCCAACCTTGAAAAGGAATATCTTTATTTAATTTATCTAACTCCTTCTCTTTTTTAATTCTTTGAGATTTTATTGAAGAATGCGATTTGGGTAAATAGTAAGTAAAAACAGCACCATAAGGAGGGTTTTTTGCACTATAGTATGAAGATCCTTGACTTGATGTACCTGATCTAATCTGATTGTATTGTAGTGCTTCTTTTACATCAAAAAATAAATACTCATTACTATTTTCCTTATTTAATTTTCTTAAGGACGAATAATCATCAAGAATATAGAAACCTCTACCAAAAGTTGCTAAAACTAAATCATTTTCTCTTTTTTGAATTGCTAAATCTCTAATCGAAATAGTTGGTAATCCATTTGATAATTTAGTCCATTCTTCACCTTGGTTATTTGAAAAATATAAACCATATTCAGTACCTAAAAAAAGTAAATTTGGATCAACATGATCTTGAACGATTCTCCAAATCAAAGTTTCATTAGGAAGACCATTTGTAATTGACCTCCATGATTTTCCTCCGTTGTTAGTTTTATATAACATTGGTCTGTAATCTCCAAACTTATGATTATCTAGTGCAACATAAGCTACTTTATCGTTATGTAAATCGGCTTTAATATCGTTAACAAAAGATGTCTCAGGAATATTGAGAATTTTATCAACACTCATGGATTTCCATGATGATCCACCATCAATTGTAACATGTATTAATCCATCATCAGTTCCAGCGTATATAATATTTTCATTTATTGGTGATTCACTCAATGATGTAATAGTATTATAGGTTGACATTGCATAAATATCCCATGCTGAATCCCAACTTTGTTGTCTTCCCATTATTGGCAATGACAACCTTTCTTGATTTTTTGTTAAATCATTTGATATAGAAACCCAACTATCACCTCTATCATCAGATCTCCAAACTCGCTGAGAACCAAAATATAATCTTTTAGGATCGTGAGAACTAACTAAAATTGGCGCATCCCAATTAAATCTTTCATAATCTTCATCTAAACCAGAATAAGGCTTAATAAAAACTGCTTCACCAGTTGTTCTATCAATTCTATGTAAATTTCCTTGCTGAGACTGTGCATAAACTATATCAGGATTTCCAGGTTCAGTAGCTGGCTGATGACCATCACCTCCAAGAAGAACAAACCAATCGCTATTAACTATTCCATTCGACCTAAATGTTCTACTTGGTCCACCTTGAGAATTATTATCTTGAGTTCCACCATAAATATTATAAAAAGGATATGTATCATCAACTGCAAGTTTATAAAACTGCGTTAAAGGTAAATTACTTACATACTTCCATGATTTAGTATTATCAAATGACTCATAAATACCCCCATCAGAACCAACTAACAAATAATTAGGATCATTTTTTTTGAATGTCATTGAATGATTGTCTGAATGCTTATCTAATTCATTCATTCTGTAAAATGTCTTTCCACCATCATCTGAAACTTGCACTCTTACATCCATTAAGTATATTTTATCAAAATGATGGGGAGAAGCTATAAGTTCCTGATAATAATGCGGCCCTGTTGCTCCAGAAACTGTATCTGACATTTTTTTCCAGCTTTCACCTTTGTTAGAGGATCTATAAACAGCTCCTTTTCTTCTATCCAACTCAATTGCTGCATAAAGAACATCAGGGTTAATTTCAGAAATAGCCAATCCAATTTTTCCTAATTTTCCACTTGGCAATCCTGTTTTTAGTTGTCTCCAACTACTTCCTCCGTCTTCACTTTTAAAAATTTTAGTTCCAGGTCCTCCACCAACATATGCTGCAACATTTCTATGTCTTTGCCATGTTGCTGCATACATAACATCATCATTTCTTGGATCAACGACTAAATCAGTTACGCCGGTCCATTCGTTTACTGATAAAACAAGTGTCCAATTATCACCTCCATCAGTAGATTTATAAAGTCCTCTGTCTCCACCTGATGACCATAATGGGCCTTGAGAAGCTACAAAAACAGTATTTGAATCGTTTTTATTAACAATAATTTTTGAAATATGTTCTGATTTAGAAAGACCTTTATTTTCCCAAGTTTTTCCACCATTTTTTGAAACAAAAATACCTTTACCAATTCCAACATGCCTTCCTCCAACATTTTCACCTGTTCCTAACCAAATAGTGTTTGTATTATTTGGATCAATTGTAATACTACCAGTAGAGTAAAAAGATTGACTATCAGTCAAAGATTCCCATGTAGTACCTGAATTTGATGTTTTCCAAACACCACCAGATCCAACAGCCACATACCATTCATTTTCATTATTAGGATTAATGGCTATATCAGCAATCCTACCAGACATGAAAGCAGGACCTATACTTCTAAATTCAAGTCCTGAGTATAAATTTTGTTCATTATTTAAATCATTTTTAGATTTTTGCGAGTAAGTATTGTCAAAAAAAAACAAAAGAATAAACAATAGAGTGTATTTTAAAAATTTGTTCATATAGTGTATTATTTTAGGAATAAATTAAATATAATTAATAATATCAAATTTTTCATTTTAAATTTGACAAATGTCAAAAAACAAATTATTTGAATCTCTAGAAATAGTCGATATTGGTTCTAAAGGTCAAAGCATAGCTAAGTCTAATGAAGGAATAGTATTAATGGTTAAAAATGGAGTTCCTGGAGATATAGTAGATATTAAAACTTATAGAAAAAAGAAAAATTATTTTTTAGGAAACATTATCAATTATCGATCTTATTCGAAACAGAGGATTGATCCTAAATGCACACATTTTGGTTTATGCGGCGGATGTAAACTACAAAATATTTTATACGAATATCAAACGAAATTAAAAGAGAGAAAAATAAAAAATTCATTAAACAAAATATTTCGAAATATAAATATTGAACCAATTTTAAAGTGCGAAGATCAGTTTAATTATAGAAATAAATTAGAGTTTTCTTTCACAAATAATAAATGGCTAACCAGCGATGAAATTAAAGATAAGGATTTTAATATTGAAAGAAGAGGAATAGGTTTTCATAAATCTGGAATGTGGGATAAAATAGTTGATATTGAAAAATGTCATTTACAAGATGAACCTTCTAATAAAATTAGATTAAAATTGAAAGAATTTGCTATAAAGAATAATATCTCTTTCTATAACGCTAGATTAAGAAAAGGATTGTTAAGAACTTTAACCATTAGAAATAGCAGTCTCAACCAATTTATGGTTTTAATTCAATTTTTTGAAAAAAATGAAAAAGATATAGAACTTATAATGAATTTTTTAAAGAAATCATTTAAAGAAATCCACTCGCTTCTTTACGCAATTAATAGTAAACAAAATGATAGTATTTATGATCTAGAATTAGTTTTATATAATGGCAAAAAATATATTGAAGAAAAAATAGACGATTTGATCTTTAAAATTTATCCAAAGTCATTTTTTCAGACAAATATTAACCAAACTAAAAAGCTTTTTCAAAAAATTCATGAATTTTCTGACCTAAAAGGAAATGAAATAGTTTATGATCTATATTCAGGTTTGGGAACAATCACCCAGTTTATTGCAAAAGATGCAAAAAAAGTAATCGGAATAGAAAGTGTTGAAGAGGCTGTTGTTTCTGCAAAAAATAGTGCAAAAGAAAACAATATAACTAATGTTGATTTTGAAGTAGGAGACATGAAGAAAGTTTTTACATCAGAATTTATATCCAGACATGGTAATTGTGATTTAATTATAGTCGACCCACCAAGAGATGGAATACATAAAGATGTTATTAAGGAGATTTTAAAACTTAAAACACCCAAAATAGTTTATGTAAGTTGTAACCCTTCAACACAATGTAGAGATTTAGAATTATTAAAAGATAATTATAATATATTAAAGGTTCAACCGGTTGATATGTTTCCTCACACGGATCATGTTGAAAATATTGTACTTTTGGAACTTAAAGAATTGCATTGAAAAATAAAATCATCTTTATCTTTACACTTTTGCTTTCTATATCATGCGAACCTGATGACATTTGTTTATCTTCTACAGCAGATACACCTAAACTTATTTTAGGCTTTTATGATTTAAATTCTGGAAATTTAAAAGAAGTTAATGATCTTAAAATTCAAGGAAAAAACTCTGAAGAGATTTATCTTTATCAAACTGTAGACTCTATAGGAATTCCATTAAAAAATCTAGAACAATTAACTATTTACAGTCTAACTAAAAACTACAATGAAAGTTCCATAAATTCTGGAAACTCTGATCAATTATATATAAATTATAAATCTAGTTACAGTTATATTAATAGAGCCTGTGGATTCATTACTAGCTATGATTTAGAAAGTTTAATAATTGAAAAAGATACAAGTAATTGGATTTTAAATACAGAAATTATTACAACAAATATTTCAAATGAAGAAAACATACATGTTAAAATATTTCATTAGTCTCTTTCTTATTTTAAATTCATTGCATGTTTTTTCTCAAGAAGAAATCATCAAGGATAGCATTATCAAGTCAAAACATGGTCTTAAAATTGGAATTGATTTTGGAAAGCAAATAAGAATGCTTACCGAACCTGAATACAAAGGATTATCAATTTTAGTAGATTATAGACTCCATGATAAAATTTTCTTAGTATTTGAGTTTGGAAGTGAAGATAAATTAGTTGAAAATGAAATTTTAAATTTTAATACAAAAGGAAAATTCTACAAAATTGGAACAAATTATAATGTTTTTAAAAATTTAAATGATTTACAAAATGAAATATTTATTGGATTAAGATTTGGAAATTCAAAATTTGACCATCAATTAAATTCTTTTAAAATATACAACCTTGACAACTATTGGAATCAAAATTTAGTTGAACAACAATCTAATTATAATAACTTGTCTGCTAGTTGGATTGAATTTGTTGTTGGTTTTAAAGCTCAGGTTATTAATAATCTTTACATGGGTATAAACCTCAAAGTTAACAGACTTATAAATAAAGTAGAACCTGACAACTTTAAAAATCTTTTTATTCCAGGATTTAACAAAGTTTTAGAGGATAGTAACATAGGTGTTGGATTCTCATATACTATCCAATATCAAATACCATTTTTCAAAAAATAGTTTCTAATTTTTCATTTTTTTTGACCCAGAGTATATATCATACTTGACAAGTCTGCTATCTAATTTTCCATTATATAGTTTTATCTTTCTAGAAGATCTTAAACCAACATGCTTTAAAGATTCTAAACTAGAAGTTATAAACCAAGAAGAAGAATTTGGATAATTTGTTTTTAAAGTATCACCAATATTTTTATAAAAACTTTCTATATCAATTAAAAGTCTTTCTCCATATGGTGGATTAAAAAGTATATGTAAGTGATCGTTATGTTCTTTTTTTGTTTTAAAAAAATTTAGCTTTTCAACAGTAATTGAGTTTTCAAATCCTGAATTATTTATATTGTTTTTTGATTTAGATATTGCAGAAGAAGATATGTCATAACCAAAAATATTACATTTTATTGGTCTAACTTTTTTTAATACTGAATCTTTAATTAACTCAAATAAATCTTGGTCATAATCTTTCCAATTTTGAAATGAAAAATTAGTTCTATTAATATTGGGTGGATAATTATTTGCAATCATTGCTGCTTCAATTAAAAAAGTACCACTTCCACACATTGGATCTAAAAAATCATTATCAATTTTCCAATCACTTAATATTATAATTCCAGCTGCTAAAACCTCATTTATAGGTGCTATATTTGTTTGAGTCCTATAACCTCTTTGATTTAATGGTTTTCCTGAGGAATCCAAAGAAACCGTACAGTAAGTGTTTCTAATATGAATATTAATTTTAATATCAGGATTTATAGAATCTACACTAGGTCTTGATTTAAATAATTTTCTAAATCTATCTACTAGTCCATCCTTAGCTTTTTGAGAAACATAAAGAGAATGATTAAAAAAATCTGAATTTAACACCGATTCAATTGCAAAACTATCATTAATTGAAATAAAATCTTCCCAATTAAAATTTAAAAAAGAACTATACAAATCTTTTTCTCCTTTTACTTCAAAAATAGCGATAGGCTTTAAAATTTTTAGAGCTGATCTTAATGCTAAGTTTGATTTGTATAAAAAACCTTTATCCCCATAAAAAGATACATTACGAACTCCAATATTTATTTTTTTAGCTCCTAAATTTAGTAATTCATTAGCAAGAACGTCCTCAAGGCCATACAATGTCTTAGCTACTATTTTAAAATCATTATTTTCTTCCATATTTTTTCAAAAATACTTTATTTTTAAGGTTAATTAAGATGAATAGAAAAATATATTTTAAACCATATTATAATAATTGGTTTAATTCAAAATACTATCATATTCTATATAATGATAGAGACAATAATGAGGCTAAAAAGTTTATTTTAAATTTATTAAAACATTTAAATTTAGAAAAAAACGCAACTATACTTGATGCGGCTTGTGGAAAAGGAAGACATTCTATTGAAATTGAAAAACTTGGATATGCAGTTACTGGAATAGATTTATCTTCTAACAGTATTAATCATGCCAAAAAATTTGAAAACTCTAACTTAAAGTTTTTTATTCATGATATTTCAATACCGTTTGGAAAAAAATTTGATGCAGTTCTAAATCTATTTACAAGCTTTGGATATTATAATAGACAAAAAGATTTACAAATTTTATCATCTATTAAAGAAAATTTAAAGGAAGGGGGTATTGGAGTAATTGATTTTTTAAATATAAACGTGGTTAAAAAAAATCTCATTAAAAAAGAAGTAGTTATAAAAGAAGGTATTAATTTTAATATTTACAGAAAAATTACAAA
>JADHLZ010000035.1 GCA_016780345.1 Flavobacteriaceae bacterium
GGAACATTGGTATGGCCTTCCAGAAGCACTTTTTAATGATAAAACTATTCAAAATTATCCTCCAAGCTATAATTACCAAAATGAACAACACAGGTTTGAGGAAGCTGGTAAACTTTGGTCTCAATCTTCAGAACCATTTAGTGATCACTGGAATAACGTAATGAATGAATTAATCAGTCTCGATTTCACAATTGACCCGACTTTTAATATTTATGAAGCAAGTAGAGATTTACACAGAGCTAGAAGAGCTGAATGGCATGAAGACTACACTCTTCCTTCTTTATGGAAATTTTATGAGCCAAGTAAAATTTCACACGGATCTTATTGGCACTATTGGGGAACCGAACAAGAAGTTCAATGGAAAAATAATTACAGACTGTGGATGACTTTTGTCAACGAATATAAAAATAGAGGAGGTCGAGTTACAACAGGATCTGACTCAGGTTATATTTATCAGCTTTATGGTTTTGCATACATAAGAGAACTTGAATTGTTAAGAGAGGCTGGATTTCATCCCTTGGAAGTTATTCGATCAGCCACACTCAACGGAGCTGAGGCATTGGGTTATGATCATAAAATCGGATCAATTGAAGTTGGTAAACTCGCCGACATCATTGTAATTGAAGAAAATCCATTAGAAAATTTAAAGGTTTTATATGGAACAGGAGCAATTAAATTAAATGAAAAAAACGAAGTAATTAGAGTGGGTGGAGTTAAATATACCATTAAAGATGGAATAATTTACAACTCTAAACTTTTACTTAAAAACGTAAAGGATATGGTTAGATTAAAAAAAGAAGAGGAAAATTTTGTGATTAAGCAACCAGGTGTTAAATAGAACTTATTTTTTTTTAATTATACTATTTAGAAAATTAATACTTGAAATGTTAAAGTCTTTTGGTTTGTCAACATTAACTACATGACCGGAGTCTTCTACAATAATTAGTTTAGAATTTTTATGTTCCTTAATTACATGTTTTATTGATTCTAAAAACATGTAATCTTCAGAACCCATTAAATATAAAGTTGGTATTTTAAGCTCAACTTGTCTAAAAAGCTTTAAAAGGGGGTTTAATTCAGAAGTCAATTTATACCATCTCATAAATTCTTTTTGATAAAGTTTTTTAGCCTCGTTTATAAAAAGCAATCTGGATTTTTTATGGTTTTTATGAGGCATTATAATAAAAGCAAAAAGTTTGTAAATCCATATATACGGAACAATAGACTTAAATGCAGAACCAAGTTTAATTAAAAATCTTGATCTAAAATTTAATTTCATTATAGCTCCTGCCATAACCATACTTTTAACCATCTTAGGGTATTGTTCAGCTAATTGACGAATTAAAATAGTTCCTAGTGAAATTCCTACAAAGTGAGAACTTTTGATTTTCTCTTTTTTTAAAACTTCAACTATATCGTTTGAAATGGATTTAAAACTGTATTTTTTTTCAAAAACATTTTTAAAATGATATTTGGACTTTCCATGACCTCTAAGGTCTAATAAAATAACATTAAAATGTTGCTTGAACTCTTTAATTTGTCTATACCAAATTGATGAACTCCCTCCTGCTCCGTGAACAAAAGTAACCCATTGATCAGATTTAAAGTTTTTATATACAGAATAATTAATCATTCAATAAAGTTTTCATTTGATTTTGAATAGATTCAGCTTCTTTAAGTGATTTTTCTAAAAAGTTAATATCATTTCCTGCATAAATAATAGATCTTGATGAATTTACTAAAATTCCGATATCATTATTAGCTCCATTTATATATGTTTCAGTAAGACTTCCTCCTTGTGCACCAAATCCAGGTATTAACAAGAAGTTATTCGGAATAATTGATCTTACCTCTTTCAAATAAATTGATTTTGTTGCGCCAATTACATACATTAAATTATTTGAATTAATCCAGTTCTGAGATTTTTTTAAAACTGATTTAAATAAATCCAATTCAGATTTATCAGATATTTGAAAATCATTTGCACCAGCATTGGAAGTCAGTCCTAATAAAATGGTGTATTTATCATCATATTTTAAAAAAGGTTCTATTGAGTCTCTTCCCATGTAAGGTGAAACTGTTACTGAGTCAAAATCCATATGCTTAAAAAAAGCTTGAGCATATTTATCTGATGTATTACCAATATCTCCCCTTTTAGCATCAGCAATAGTAAACAGTTGAGGATAATTAATATTGATATATTCGATTGTTTTTTCTAAGGTTTTCCATCCTTTTGAACCCTCAGATTCATAAAAAGCTGTGTTAATTTTTACAGCTACTAATAGTTGATTAAGTGAATCGAGCAAGAGTTTATTAAAAGTAAAAACCGGATCATCCTCCTTCATTAAATGCACTGGAATTTTTTTGATATCGGAATCAAGACCTAAACACAAAAAGGAATTTTTATTTAGAATTTGATCTTTTAAAAATTTTATATCCATAAATTAAAAAACTTCTTCAGAATTTTTTAAAAGCTCTGAGTTTTGAACAATTTTTAGTTCATCTATTATTTTTTGTATGTCACCATTTACAATATTTTGTAAATCATAAAGTGTTAAACCAATTCTATGATCAGTAACTCTACCTTGAGGATAGTTGTATGTGCGTATTTTTGCTGATCTATCTCCAGATGAAACCATTGAATTTCTTTTTAAAGCATCCTCTTCTAATTTCTTACTTAATTCCAATTCATATAAACGAGATCTTAAAACCTTTAAGGCTTTATCTTTATTCTTATGTTGTGATTTTTGATCCTGACATTGTGCTACTATTCCGGTTGGAGTATGAGTCAGTCTGACTGCTGAATATGTTGTATTAACAGATTGTCCTCCTGGTCCTGAAGAACAAAAATAATCTATTCTAACATCGTTCATATTAATTTCAACTTCAAACTCTTCTGCTTCAGGTAATACCATCACTGTGGCAGCTGAAGTATGAACCCTACCCTGAGTCTCTGTTTGAGGAACTCTTTGAACTCTATGAACACCTGATTCAAATTTCAAAAAACCATAAATATCATCGTTTCCAGAAACTTCAAAAATAATTTCTTTATATCCACCAGAAGTTCCAGGGCTAGAGTCAACTAAGCTTACTTTCCAACTTCTACTTTCACAGTATTTTGTATACATTCTAAATAAGTCCCCTGCAAAAATGCTAGCTTCATCGCCTCCTGTTCCAGCCCTTAATTCAATAACTACATTTTTGGAATCGTCTGGATCTTTAGGAATCAATAAAAACTTAATCTCTTCTTCAACCAACTTAATTTTATCATTATAATCTTTCAATTCATTACTTGCCATTTCAAGCATTTCTTTATCATCTTCTTTCTTAATAATTTCTTCAGCCTCAGTTATATTTGAGATTAAACTTTCATAAACCTTCTTTTTTTCTATGATATAACCAAGATCTTTATATTCTTTATTAAGGTTTATATATCTCTTTTGATCATTAATAATATCTGGTTGAATAATAAGATCTGACAACTCATTATATCTTTGTTGAACAATATTTAATTTATCTAACATTTAAGAAATATATTTTACAAATTTAAGTTAATTGTAACTTATGGGTATTCAAAGCTACCATACTCTGAGGAAATAGTAAGTTTTTTTGATTCACTATCCTCTACTCTTCCTATAATTTTTGCATCTACACCAAATGACTTTGAAATTTCAATTATTTGATCAGAAACCTCAGGTTTCACATAGACTTCCATTCTATGCCCCATGTTAAAAACTTTATACATTTCTTTCCAATCAGTATTGGATTCTTTTTTAATTATATTAAATAGAGGAGGTATATCAAACAAACTATCTTTTATAATATGTAAATTATCAATAAAATTTAAAATTTTAGTTTGAGCACCACCAGTACAATGAATCATCCCATGAATTGAACTTGAATCATATTTACTTAAAATTGATTTTATAATTGGAGCATAAGTTCTAGTAGGAGACAAAACTAATTTACCCATATCTAAATTAACTTCTTTAATTTTTTGAATCAAATTGAAACTTCCAGAATATATCAAATCGTCGGGGATTGAGGAATCAAAACTTTCAGGATATTTGTCAGCTAATTCTTTATTAAAAATATCATGCCTAGCAGAAGTTAAACCATTGCTCCCCATACCTCCGTTATACTCTGATTCATAATTTGCTTTACCAAAAGATTGTAAACCAACAATAACATCTCCGACTGAAATATTTGAATTATCAATTATATCAGATTTTTTTATTCTTGCAATTACAGTAGAATCCACGATAATAGTTCTAACTAAATCACCAACATCAGCGGTTTCACCTCCAGTTGATATTATATTAATTCCATATTTAGACATCTCATCAATTATTTCTTCAGTACCTTCAATTATAGATTTTACAACCTCAGCAGGAATTAAATTTTTATTTCTTCCAATTGTTGATGAAAGCATTATATTATCTACCACACCGACACAAAGCAAATCATCAATATTCATAACTATAGCATCTTGAGCAATACCTTTCCATACAGAAAGATCATTAGTTTCCTTCCAATACACATATGCTAATGAAGATTTAGTTCCAGCTCCATCTGCATGCATTACTAAACAATAATCTGAATCTTGAGTTAAATAATCAGGAACTATTTTGCAAAATGCTTTTGGATAAAGTCCCTTATCAATGTTTTTTATTGAGTTATGAACGTCTGTTTTTTCAGCAGAAACTCCTCTTAAATTGTATCTATCCAAGATTATTTAATTAATTATAACAAAGATACAAGTAATGATAAGGTTAAAAAATTTTATTTAATTAAAAATTATACAAAATTTATTTATTTTAAAATGTAAAAAAACCATTTTAAAGTTCAAAAATTATGAATAATTAAATTTTGAATAATAAAAAATATGGTATTGATAATAATTAATATTGTTTATATATTTTAAGAAGTTAAAATACTTAAAATCAATTATATATTATAAATTTATTGGACAATTTTAATTACATAAATCTTAACAAAATGAGCAAATCTAAATTAGAATATCTATGGTTAGATGGTTACGTGCCTACAGCCAACATCAGAAGTAAAACTAAAATTGTTGATAATTTTAGTGGAAAATTAGAAGACTGTCCATTATGGTCTTTTGACGGAAGTTCAACAAGACAAGCTGAGGGTGGCTCATCTGACTGTTTATTAAAACCTGTAGCAGTTTTTCCAGATCCGGGAAGAACTGGAGATTCATACTTGGTAATGACTGAAGTATTAAATGCTGATGGCTCTCCTCACGTTTCAAATGGCCGAGCAACTATTGATGATGATGATAATGACTTTTGGTTTGGATTTGAGCAAGAATATTTCTTGTATGATACCGAAACAAAATTACCTTTAGGATTTCCTAGAGATCAAACTCCTCAGGGTCAATTCTACTGTTCAGCAGGAGCCCAAAATGCTTTTGGAAGAGAAATGATTGAAAGACATATTGATCTTTGTATTGAAGCTGGTTTAAATATTGAAGGAATTAATGCTGAAGTTGCAGCTGGTCAATGGGAATTTCAATTGTTTGCTAAAGGTGCTAAAGAAGCTGGTGATCAAATGTGGGTAGCTAGATACATGTTAAATAGACTTGGTGAAGAATATGGGCTAGCTATTGAGTATCATCCAAAACCTTTAGGTGCAACTGACTGGAACGGATCAGGAATGCATGCAAATTTCTCTAACACAACTCTAAGAACATGTGGTTCAAAAGAAACTTACGAAAAAATTTGTGAAGCATTTAGACCTGTTGTGGCTGAACATATTGCAGTTTATGGTGCAGATAACGATCAAAGATTAACTGGAAATCACGAAACACAATCAATTAATGAATTTAGTTATGGAATTTCTGATAGAGGTGCTTCAATTAGAATCCCCATTATGACTGTTGAAAAAGGATGGAAAGGATGGTTAGAAGATAGAAGACCTGCTTCAAATGGAGATCCATACAAAATTGCTGGAAGAATAATTAAAACTGTAAAATCAGCAAAAGTTTAATTCAATTTATATTACACATAATTAAAAACCCTCATTTTAGAGGGTTTTTTTATTGAAATAGGTTAACAACATAAAGACTATAAAAAACTAAAATTATTAAACCTTCTTTTCTTCCTAAAATGTTTTTTTTTGGAAAAAATATTAATGGAAGAACAATAGCTGCAAAAAATATCATTATATATATATCAAAACTTATTATGTTTTGATCGATAATATAAATTGGTGTCACAAATGATGTAAAGCCCAGGACTGCAAATACGTTAAAAATATTCGAACCTAATAAATTTCCCAAGGATATGCTTTTTTCTTTATTGAGTACAGCAACTAAAGAAGTAACCAACTCAGGAATACTGGTACCAACAGAAACAACTGTTATTCCAATAATTCTTTCGCTAATACCAAATGAATTAGCTAAGCTAATAGCACCATCAACAAACCACTCTGAACCATAAAAAAGAAATATTCCTCCTAAAATTAATATTATTAATGATTTTATAATTGAACCTTTTTTTTCAAAGTCAAGTTCAAGCTCAATTTCACTTTTATCTCTAAACTTTATCAAAACTGAAAGAGTTATTATCAATAAACAAACCAAAACACCCCCTTCAATTCTAGTAATTACTCCATCAAGAATTACAAATAGAAAATATAATGAAGAAAACATCATGATCGGCCATTCTTTTCTATAAATACTTTTTGAAATATTTATCGGAGAAAATAAAATGGTAATTGCCAGAACAAGTCCTAAATTAGCAATATTGGATCCTAATACATTTGATATTGCTAAATCTGGAGATCCTTTCAATGCAGATTTTATACTAACAATAAGTTCAGGTGCTGATGTTGCTAATGACACTACTGTCATTCCTATTAAAAGTTTCGGAATTCCAAATTTTAATGAAATTGATACAGATGCTTTTAACAAAAGGTTTCCTCCAATTATCAAAACAATTAAACCAAAAAACAATAATGAAATTGTATTAAAATCCATATATTTATTTACAAAGATAATAGTAATTGTATTTTAAATAAATGAAAATCATTTTTAAACTACTAGCCAAGCTAAATAAAACTTTACTTCCAAGTCTTACCAAAAAAGGTTTGGACCCAATTAAAGCTTCAAAGTTTCAATTATTACTAATTGGGTGGAGATATTATGTGACTAAAAACAGTTTAGATTAAATAACTTTTAATTTTTTTCCAACTAAAACAAAAGAATCAATTGCTTTTTGAATATCTTTTTTAGAATGAGCAGCTGATACCTGTACTCGAATTCTTGCCTGTCCTTTTGGGACCACAGGATAAAAGAATCCTATTACATATATACCTAGTTCTAATAATTCTTTTGACATTTGTTGCGCTAAATGATCATCATATAACATTATTGGAATAATAGGATGTATTCCAGGTTTAATTTCAAAACCATGTCTTGTAATTTCATCTCTAAAGAATTTAGTATTGTCTTTTAATTTGTTAAGATGAGAAAAATCTTTTTCTATAACATCAAAAACTGCTAAAGATGCTCCAACTATTGAAGGGGCTAGTGTATTTGAAAATAGATATGGTCTAGATTTTTGTCTTAATAACTCTATAATTTCTTTTGGCCCACTAACAAAACCACCAGAAGCTCCACCCAGCGCCTTACCCAGAGTTCCTGTAATAATATCAACTTGATCCATTACACCTAATTCTTCAGGAACACCCTTTCCTTTTGGACCTATAAAACCGGTAGAATGACATTCATCTGACATCACTAAAGCATCATATTTGTTTGCTAATTCACAAATTATATCCAATTGAGCAATTGTCCCATCCATTGAGAATACACCATCAGTTACAATAATTTTACTTCTCGCATGTTTTGCATTAATTAACTGAAGCTCTAAATCTTTCATATCATTATGTTTAAACCTAAACCTTTGAGCTTTACATAGTCTAATTCCGTCAATTATTGATGCATGATTTAGTTCATCACTTATAATGGCATCTTCTTCATTAAATAAAGGTTCGAATAGACCTCCATTAGCATCAAATGCTGCAGCGTATAAAATTGTATCATCTTTATCTAAAAACTTTGATATTCTATTTTCTAATTCTTTATGAATATTTTGTGTACCACAGATAAATCTTACTGATGCCATTCCAAACCCATGAGAATCAAGAGTTTGTTTTGCTTTATTAATTACATCTTTGCTAGAAGCTAAGCCCAAATAGTTGTTGGAACAAAAGTTTAAAACCTTAGAATTACTTACTAAGATTTCGGAGTTTTGATTTGAAAAAATTATTCTTTCACTTTTAAATCTTCCAGAACTTTTAACTTCATCTAGTTCTTTACTTAATCTTTTTTGTATAGATTCGTACATAATTTATTGAAATTAATTATAAAAGTATAGTTTTTTTATTTTATGGAAAGAGTTTTAATTACTGGAGCACTTGGACAATTAGGAATTGAATTTATCAAGTATTTTAAAAAAAATAATATTTATGTATTAGCAACTGATATCAAATCCCCATCTAAAGAGTTAAGTTGTGATTTTGAAATTGCAGATGCATTAGATAAAGAACATCTTGATCTTCTTGTTAAAAAAAACAAAATCAATACTATCTATCATTTAGTTGCTGTACTCTCTGCAATTGGTGAAACAAATCCTATTAATTCATGGAAGGTAAACATGAATTCATTTCATAACATTATTGAAATTTCAATTGAAAATAAAATAAAAAAGATTTTTTGGCCAAGCTCTATAGCTGTTTTTGGCACAAAATCTAACTTAGAAATGGTTGATCAAAACAGTATTCTTAATCCAAATACCATTTATGGAATATCTAAATTTGCTGGTGAAAAATTAATAGAATATTATAATAAAAAGTTTGAGTTAGATATTAGATCTATCAGATATCCAGGAATCATATCCTTTGACACAAAACCTGGTGGAGGCACAACTGATTATGTTATGGAAATGATAGACTCTATGTCTAAAGGAAACGATTACCAATGTTTTCTTGAAAAAAACACTAAACTACCAATGCTATATATAGACGATGCTATATTAGGTACAATTAGGTACATGAATACAAACAAAAATGATTTAAATGTTAAAGATTCTTATAATATTTCTGGATTTAGCATATCACCATATGAGCTTGAAAAAAAATTGAATGAAAATGGATTTAAGGGTAATGTAAAATACAAGCCTGATTATAGAAATGAAATAGCCAAAACTTGGCCGAAGGAAATAAATGACTTTGATGCTAAAAAAGATTGGGGATGGAAAGCAAAATTCGGATTGGATGAAACTTTAGCTATAAAGTTTAAATAGATTTTATCCATCTACCTTCACTATTTAAAACAAACTTTCCAATACATTCTTTATTCCAAGACTCTGGGCTAATTAAAGATAAAAAATGATCATTTGAATTATTGAGATATAGATAATATGTTTCACCAATAACTGGTTCAAAAGAAAATTTTGAATTATATATTAGATCGTTCCATTTAAACTCGTCAATGAGTTTATCGTATTCTTGTTTTAATTCGTTGAATCTAGTTTTTATTTTTTTATTGACTTTAGCTACACCTCTTTCTTTCCAAGATTTATTATCTACAATTTGTATTGCAGGTGCTCCAACAGAAGTTGAGTATGGTAAAATTGAAGCATTATAAATATCAGATTCATGATTGTAAACGATATTGTCAGGTTTTTTTTTCTTCATTAAGAATAGAAATACTACACTTATTATACAAAAATAATGCTAAATTATTATTTAGAATATAGGATTAGAAATATAACTTTAGATTTAATAATTTCACGCTAAAACAATTTAAGATCATTGTTAAATATTTGATTTAAGTTTTTTTTTAAGAGAATTAAATATAAAATGAAAATTATTAATGAATATCCTCAAGTCTTTGAATAGTCAACAAATTAAAGATTTATACTCTTTTTGTTAATTATTGTTTAAAAAAATAGAATATTGAATTTTCTAATTATAGTTACATAAAATCTTTTCTTTTGATTTCATTTTGATATAATCAATAAATAATTGGTTAATGACTTTATTAGGTGATTCAGAAAAATCAACCCCAACAATCTTTTTAGAACTAATCCAATCTTTTAGTTTTTTAATACTTTTTATGTTAAAATCATAAATTACAGGAACCCCAATTTCTTTTAATGCCATTGCATTACATTGTTGTTCATATTGATTTTTCATCGGAATAACTAATAATTTTTTTTTCAAATAGAGAGCTTCTGAGGGAGTTT
>JADHLZ010000036.1 GCA_016780345.1 Flavobacteriaceae bacterium
ATAATCAACATCTTCATAATAAACAAAGTAATCATCGTCAAGGTAACCTATTTGATCGATTAATCTTGATCTAAAAACAAAGCAACATCCTGAAACCCAATCTGTGTAAGATTTATTCAATAAATTTTTAATCTCAATATTTTTATTTAATGTTAAAGGAATTCCAAAAAAATCGTTAAACTTTCCACCAAAATTCCAAACTGTATTTTTGTCATGAAAATTTAAAATTAATGGTTGAACAGCGCCAATATTGTCATCAATTTTAAATCTATTTAAAAGCGGTTTAATGAAATTTTTGTCAACTTCAGTGTCATTGTTTAGAAGCATAATAAATTCAAAGCCTTTGCTTTTAGCATATTTAATACCTTTATTGTTTGCTCCAGTAAAACCTAAATTTATTTTATTTTGAATAAAATCTACAAAATCAAATTCTTTTTTTAATTTTTTTACAGAACCATCTTTAGAATTGTTATCAACTAAAATAATTTTAAGTTTATTATAATTACAGCCAATAATACTTTTAATGCATGCTTTAGTTAAAGCATACTGATTCCAATTTACTAAAACAATTGCTAGTTTATTATTCATCTTTATTAAGATAATGATTACACAACTTGTAGTTAATCAATTCAGAAATAACAAGAGATATTGACATTCCCATTCCACCATAATAGAAGCTCATTACAAGTCCTGAAATAAAAGTAAAACATACAGTGTACCAGGATGTTTTATTTAATATTTTCTTTCTTTCATTCACTATTATATTTACCATATTTTTAAAATTCAGCATACTAAAAAAAGGTATAAATGCTAAAATTGATAAAATAGTTTGACTATACTGTATAAATTCTCCAGATAAAAAATATATAATCCATTTAGATAAAAGGGTGATAAGTAGAGCTAAGCTGAAGGTGGATAATAAACTTATTTTATAAGTTTTATTTAAAAAATTATTAAAATTATATTTATTACTAATATATTTTCTGGCGGCTTCTTGTAAAATTGATTGAGTAATAAATACTGGAATCATTCTTAGAAGAAGTCCAACTTTTTGAGCTAATGAAAATTTCCCCAGTTCTGCATTACTTACAAAAAAATACAAAATAAATAGTGCACTATTAATGGACAAATATCCAGAAAGAGAAGAAAGTGTAAAGTAGAAATTTTCATTAATTCTTTTAATAAATTGTTTTGGCTTTGAAAAACTTAAAGTTAACTTAAAGTTGTAATATATATAGATCCAACATATTAAGTGAACAAATAAACAAGATAAACCAAAGAAAAAATTTACTAAATATGCATCACTTTTGGAGTTTATAAAAAAAATTATAAAAATTAAATAAAAGCATTTTGTAAAAAAATTTGAAAAAACTAGCCCAATTAATTTATCAGTTCCTTGAAAATAAAAAAAAGGATTTAATGCTTCACTCATTAAAATAATTAATGAAAAAATAAATACATTATAATTCGATATATGAAATTTGAAGAAAAATGAAATTAGAGAAAAGAACAAAAATAAAAAACCTAAATATAATCTAGTAGAAATGATATCATTAGTTAGTTTTTGTATTTCAATATTACTTTTAAATGAGGCTATTCTTTTGGGGCCATTAATATTAAATCCATAACCAATAAAAACAGAAAAAATCATTACTAAAGTAAAATAGAAATTTACTATTCCGAAACTTTCAACTTCAATTTTGATAAATAGTATCGGAGTTATAATTAAAGTAAATAAAATATTTAAAAGTTGATTTACTGATAAATTAAAAAAATTTTTAAAAAAAATATTTTTAATTATTTTCTTCATTTAGATTATTATTAAATTTTTTTTAATAAACTAAAAATTAAATGAAAAATAACTGATAAAAATAATCCTAATGTTAATCCATATAACAATGTTTCTGAAAGTTTCCATTTAGAATTTTCAAGGGGAAATACGGGAGAGTCAATTACTTGAATCAACGGAGTAGAATTTCGATGAGATACTTTAGCTAGTTCAAGTTGTTTCACTAATTCTTGAAAAATTGCAGTATTCGCTTGAACATCAACCATTGCCTTCTGATAAGGTGTTCTTAAAGTTTTTAAAAGTGGATTTGAGTTTGGTAATCCCTCGTCTAAAGCAGCTAAAATTTGAATTGAATTATTTAATACTAATCTTATACTATCACTTTCTTTTTGTAAAACATTTAAATTTAAACCGGTTTTAAATGATTTTGATTTGATATAAAAATCATTAACATTTGTGACTAGTTTTTCATTAAAAATTTTGGCAAACTCTTCGTTTTTATGATTAAATGATATATTTAATATTGTAGTTTTTCTACTTGGTTTACTAACAAGTAAATTTTTTTCTCTGATTTTTTTGATTGCTTCTTTAATAATACTATCCTGAGCTCTATTCAAATTCAAATTATTGTCAAAAGTTATATTATTTGAGTTCCACTTGTTTATTTTTTTTTCAATTTCTCCCAACCTATTAATTAAAAGATTCTCTTTTTTGTTAAAAACACCTTGGCTTAGTAAAGTTTTTTTTAACATAGCATCAGACCTATATAAATCTTGAATATTATCAATTTGAAATAAACTGCTAGCATCAATAAAACTTGATGGATTAATTCCAGCTAAAGATGCTATTGATGAAAGTTCACCCATTCCATCAGAATTGTCATTGTCAAGAACAAAACTAGTTTGAGCATAATATAATGGAGGAATTAAATAATTATATGATATAATAAAAAACAAAATACTAATAGACATATAAAAAACATGACTTTTTAGTATTATTAAAAAATTAAAAAATTCTTTAAACCTACCAATAAAATATTTGATTGAAAATTCATCAATTAGATCGTCATTATTTTTTTTCATGAAATTTATTTGATTTGAGAAATTGCTAAAATTAATGCGGCTAAACCAGTTGTATAATTCATAAGTTGAGAAACTCCAAGGGAATTTTTAGGAGTTTTTTTTGGAACAATTATTTCACAACCCGCTTCAATTTTAGGATAAATATTAAAAAATAAAAACTTTTTTGTCCTCGCAACATCTCCATTAGCATATACAACATAAGTGTCTGACTTTTTTGCATTAGAATCAAACCCCCCTGAACCATCAAGATAATACTTAAATGATTTATTTACACTGTATCTGATGGTATTTGGATACAAAAGCTCACCTCTAAGCTTAACTGTTTCTAACTTTTTTGGAATTACGATGATATCTCCTTCTTTTAGGAGTAAATCAGACTTAGAATCGTTTGAGTTCATTATCTCTAGCAAATCAATGCCTATAGATTCATATTGAGATGAGGGCAAATCATAATCTATGGAATTTCTTTTAGCAATTTCTTTTATTCGTTCTGTTTTTGCCGAACTTTTGAGCTTTGAAGTATTTTGCTGGTTTTTATCAAGGTTTTGTATAGTTTCGTCAAGTCTTTTAATTAAAAGCTCTTCAGATTCAGTTAAAAAATCTTCCATTGAAGATAAATTATCCTTAAGTTTTTCTAAATTCTGAATTTTTTTGTAATTATCAGAACCAGAATTTATTGATTCTGTTAACCTAAATAATGTTGCACCTTTCAAAAATGCCAAGTTCTTAAAACCACCTGCTCTTTTTAAAACATCAGATATTCTTTCATTTTTAGATGAAATAGCATATTTACCAGGGTAAGCTACTTCACCTTCAATATTTATATATTTTTGAGATTCAGAATTTAAGTTTTTTCTAATTATGATATGATCATATGGTTGAATCTCAAATTTATTCTCATCATCTTGATCATAATAATATATTTCTGAGATTGTGTTAGAATTTAGATCATTCGATTTGTAAATTCTAGAAATTTCTATACGATTGGAATCAGCATTATTAGTTAGGCCACCAGCTAATAAAATCAATTCGTCAATTCCAAGTTTTTCTGAAAATGGATAAACTCCTGGTTTACTGACTTGGCCAGATATTTCAACAAACTTTTCTTCAGAAAGATCACTTATTGAAAAAATTGTTAAAACATCCTCTTTAATTAATTGTATATCATCAATGTTATTATTTAAAAGATTTGATAAATTAAAAGAAATAAGATTAGTAGAATAATCGTTGTTTGTTCTTTTGATAGTTGCCGTTTTATCATATACATTAGGCTTCAATCCGCCAGATTTAGATATTAATTCTTTTACTGACAGGTTTTTATTAATTGAATACTCACCTGGTCTATTAACAGCTCCTTTAACAATAACACGATTAGAATATTTACTTAATACCTCACTGACCTCATAAATATCTCCAGGCCTAATTTTAAAATTGTTAAATTCATTTTCATTAATATCAATAATCATAAGCTGATCGTTTGATACTCTAGTTAGTTTTATCGATTTCATGAAAGCCCGTTCTTTAAATCCTCCAAAATATCCAATCAAATCAGAAAAGGTTTCAAAATCTTTTACTTCGTAAATTCCAGGATTTTTTACACTTCCTTTTACCTCAACTCTATTTTCATAAGGTCCTACTAAAATCAAATCGTTGTTTTCAAGTCTTAAATTACTTGAACCATCGCCTGTACTTAGATATTGATATAAATCAATGGTCTGTATTAATTTATTGTCTCTGAACAATTTTATATTTCTAAGTGTAGCATTTTCATTTATTCCACCTGCAGCATAAATTGCATTAAATGCAGTATTTAGAGCACTAAAAGAATAAGTCCCAGGCAAATTTACCTCTCCTATAACATTAACTCTAATTGACCTAGGAATTCCTAAAGAGAGATTTAAATAAGTCCTATTGTTTGATAAGCCTGTGTAAATTGGTTCTAATTTGGAAATTAATTTTTGTTTTGCTTTTTCTATAGTTAGGCCGTTTAAAATTATTGGACCAATATTTTCTATAATCAAGCTTCCGTCTGGACTGATTTCTCCTTTGAAATAACTTTCAGATTCTCCATATATATCAATAAACAAATTATCACCAGGACCTAAAACATAATCTGAAGGAGTTGGCATATTAAAATTACTTTGAAAAGTTAGAAAACCATTTCCTTTAAAAATATCATATCCGTAAATCTTGCTTGTTTTTTCTCTAACAAGTTTAATTTCGTCATTATATTCTTTTCTAAGTCTTGTGTTTTCAACCGGACTTGAGGCATTTGATGCTACTCTGCTTAGCTCTGAAGATGTATCAAGTTTTTGTTTTAGTTTTTTAATATCATCTTCACTGTATCCTTGGGATTTAGCAATTTTTATTAAATCAGATTGATTATATCCCTGAGAAGAAGCTTTTCTTAATAACAAATCTAACTCAGAAGAGTTAAGTTCTAGGAAATTAACATTTTGAAAATCAGAGATGTTTTGTGATTGAATTTGACAAAAAGGTAAAAGTAAAAATGTAAAAAAAACTATTATTTTTTTAGATTTATTCATCTTAGAAAACTTAATTTACTAATATAAAATAAAATGTATAAAATAATTGAACATTTATATTAATATCTTTGGTTTATGAAAAGTTACGATATCTCTGAGCCCTTTTATTCTAATTTTTCCATTAATCCAGAAATTGAATGGCAAATGTCAAGAGCAGAAAAATATTGTTTAATTCATTTGTTAGAAAATATAAATCCAGAATATTCGATTGAAATTGGAACATATAAAGGAGGAAGCCTTCAAGTATTATCCAAATATTCAAAAAAAGTATACTCAATTGATGTTGATTCTGAACCAAAAAACAAACTTCAAAATCTATTTAAAAATGTAACTTTTAAAGTGGGAAAATCACATGAGATCATTCATAATGTAATAAATGAAATCGAATCAAAAAATGGTAAGTTAAACTTTATACTTGTTGACGGGGATCATTCAAAGAATGGAGTTAAAAAGGATTTAGAATGTATTTTATCTCATAATTTTAAACATCCATTAACAGTTATTCTTCATGATAGCTTTAATCCTCAATGTCGATTAGGAATGAAATCTGTTGAATACAAAAAGTATAATTTTATTGAACATATTGATTTAGATTACATACATGGGTGCTTTTCACCAAACAAAAATTACAAAGAAATGTGGGGAGGTTTTGCAATTATCAGTATTAATCCAAAAATTAAAAAATCAAGTTCAAAAATTAACCAATCACAAGAAATGCTGTATAACACTATTTACAGGAACTCCATTCATGTTATAAAAGATAAATTATTGTTTTTAAAACCATTTAAAAAGTTGTTTAATTTAAATAAATAATTAAAATGAAAAAATCACTAGAATTATTAATATTTTTAATTAGTTATTTAACTTTTTCTCAATCTGAAGTTAAATTTAATTTAGCCAGTTCTTTAATCTTGGTTCCAAATATTGGAATAGAACTGCCTATTAATGAAAAAATAAGTTATCAATTAGATACAACAGCATCATTTTGGGATTCAGTTGATGGCAGTCCATATCAATTTGTTCAAATATTTAACGAACTAAGATTTTATACAAATCCAAGTAAAAGAGATTTTTTCATTGGCCCACATATTGGATATGGAATGTTTACAGTCAGAAACCCAAAATTTTTAACTGATATTGTTGATACTGCATATAAAGAAGAAGGAAGTTACCAGTCTGGAAGAAATACATACTATGGATTGACAGTTGGCAAAAAATTTAAATTAAAAAACCCAAGATACGGGCTTGAGCTATTTTTAGGATTTGGATCTTCACAATCAAATTATAAATATTATAATGGGAATGAAGTAAGAGATTTTGAAAATGACAAAGCTTTTAGTAAAAGTGGTGAAGAACTCCCATACAAAGGAGGATTAATGTTAACTTATAAACTTTAAATCAAAGTTTAGAAAAAACTCCTCTAAGCAAAATAAAAAATGTGTTTAATACAATTTTTAAATCGAAAAAAATACTCCAGTTTTTAAAATAAAAAATATCCATCTTAACTCGATTGTTCATGTCATTTAATGATGAAATAAATCCAGAATAGCCTAGTGATTGAGCTAATCCAGTAATACCCGGCTTAAATCGATGTCTTTTATCAAAATTAAAAATCTTTTCTCTAAAATCTTGGTTTAATTTTATTGGATGGGGCCTTGGTCCAACAATTGACATGTCCCCAATAAAAACATTTAAAAATTGTGGCATTTCATCAAGTGTACTTAATCTTAAGAATTTACCAAATTTTGTTAGCCTGGCATCGTTATCATCGGCCATTATAGAATCTGAAAATTTGTTAACTACCATGGTCCTAAATTTAACACAATTAAAGACTTTACCTTTATAACCTTCTCTTTTTTGAATAAAAAGAACTGGTCCTTTAGATGAAATTTTAATTATTATTCCAAAAATAGGAATCATCCAAGAAAGAATAAAAATGATAACAAATAAAGAGAATGTAAAATCAAATGTTCTTTTTAAAAATAAATTAATTTTACTATCCAATGGAAGATTGTTGATACTCACATAAGGAACAGTTGAAATTTTAGAAATAAAAAAGTTTTTAAAATCATGAAACGCTAATTCAGGGATGTAACTTACCTTAATGTTTAATTTATCTGCTTTTTGAATGATTTTTTCTTGAGACTTTAGTTTTATTTTATCCGAAAAGAATATTCTATCAAACTGACTTAATTCGTTATCACTTAAATCAATAAATTTACCACAATAAGGAAAAGAACTTAATTTATTTTTTTTATTAAAAGTATATACTCCATTAGATCTATATCCGAGTTCTGGAAATTTTAACATTTCATTATAAAGTTCAATTCCATGACTATTATATCCAATAATTAAACAATTTAACGCATTACCTCCAGTAGCTCTATATTTTTCTAAGATGCTATCTACAGTAAGCCTGTATAATAACATTAAAAAGTAAAAAAGTGTTGCAGCAATTATAATCGTACTCAAATTAAATTGAAAACTAAAAAATAATAAGTTTAATATTGAAGCTAATCCACTAAAAAAGAAAAGACATTTTAATGACGATTTAAACAATTTTGATTTTTTTATGTCTCTTCCAATAACATGGGATTTAAAATAAATTGAAATTATAAACCACAGAGCAATAAAAAGTTCATTTACAAAAGACCACATAGTAAATGTATAAGCTAACATAATATGTGTGGAAAGGAATATTATTAGGAATTCTCCAAAATAATATAAAATCGGAAAATATAGTTTAAATCTACCTTTAATCATAAATTAAAAAAAAGCAAATATAACGCTTTAATGTAAATTAAATATTAATTCCTAATAGTACTTCGGGTGGGAATCGAACCCACACTCTCGAAAGAACTGGATTTTGAATCCAGCGCGTCTACCAATTCCGCCACCGAAGCAAGGATGGCAAATTTAAAAAAAAATATATAACTTAAAATAAAATATAGATTGATAAAAAAATTAGTAAATTTGCCCTCCATTGTAAGAAAAAATGCCAAAAATAAAAGTCTTAGCTAAAATTTTTGCCTGCAGACAAAGCGAAGAGTTAGGTAAAAAAATTGCTGATGCATATGGTGAAAAATTAGGGAATGTTAAGTTTCACATATTTAGTGATGGTGAGTTTCAGCCCTCTTATGAAGAATCTATTCGTGGAAGCAGAATTTTTCTAATTGGATCTACTCACCCAAATTCAGACAATTTAATGGAGCTTTTATTAATGATTGATGCTGCAAAAAGAGCTTCAGCTAGACATATTACAGCTGTAATTCCATATTTTGGTTGGGCAAGACAAGATAGAAAAGACAAACCAAGAGTTCCAATTGGTGCAAAAATGATTGCAAAACTTTTAGAAACTGCTGGAGCAACTAGAATCATAACTATGGATCTTCATGCCGATCAAATACAAGGTTTTTTCGAAAAACCAGTTGACCATTTATATGCTTCAACTATTTTTATTCCTTACCTAGAAAATCTAAAATTAGATAATTTAACCATTGCTTCCCCAGACATGGGCGGTTCAAAAAGAGCCTATGCTTATTCAAAATTCTTGAAAAGTGATGTGGTAATTTGTTACAAGCAAAGAATAAAAGCAAACATAATTTCAAACATGGAACTGATAGGTAATGTTGAGGGTAAAAATGTCGTTTTGGTTGATGATATGGTAGATACTGCTGGAACTTTAACTTCCGCCGCTGATCTTATGATGGAAAGAGGAGCAAAATCTGTCAGAGCAGTATGTACTCATCCTCTACTTTCAGGAAAAGCTTATGAAAGAATTGAGAAATCGAAATTAAAAGAATTAATAATTTCTGATAGTATTCCAATTAAAAAAAAATCAAAGAAAATTAAAGTTTTATCCTCTGCTAAACTATTTGCTGAGGTTATGAAAAACGTTCACAATAATAAATCAATAAACCCATTTTTTATAAAATAAATCATGAAATCAATTACAATCAACGGATCTAAAAGAGAACACGTGGGCAAAGTGGCTACTAAAGCCTTGCGTAATGCTGGAAAGGTTCCTTGCGTTATATACGGAGGAGAAAAGCCAATTCATTTTTCAGCAGAAGAGTTAGCCTTTTCAAAACTTGTATATACAGCAGATGCACATACTGTTGTAATTGTTTTGGAAGATAACACAAAAATAGATGCAGTTTTACAAGATATTCAATTTCATCCTGTTACTGATAAAATTCTTCATATAGATTTCTTTCAATTACATGAAGGAAAAGAAATTAATATGGACATTCCAGTAAGGGTGGTAGGAACTGCACCTGGAGTTAAAAACCAAGGTGGAAACCTTTCTAAAAATAAAAGAAAACTAACTGTTAGAGCAATTCCTAAAAATTTACCAGACTTTCTAACAGTTGATATTTCAAATTTAAAGTTAAACGATTCTATTACAGTAGCTGATCTTTCAGAAGATACTTTTAAAATTTTACATCCTGAAACTCAGGTAGTTTGTCAAGTTAAAATGTCTAGAGCTTCGCTTTCTATTTCTGATGACAATGAAAGTGATGATGAAACTGAAGAAGGAACTGATGAAGCAGCTAAAGGAGTAGCTGAAAATAACCCAGCAACTGATAGTCCTGAAACAGGCAAAGAAGAAGTAAAATCTGAATAATATTAAATTCGAATTTAGTTTAAGCATCTCTTTTAAAATTAATTGAGATGCTTTTTCTATTTTTATCAAAAATGTCTTAATTGAGTTGGCTAAGTTTTTTTAATTGGAAAAGTAA
>JADHLZ010000037.1 GCA_016780345.1 Flavobacteriaceae bacterium
AAAAATTAATTTAGGGCTTGGGACCGTAAAATCAAAAGAAGATGTTGATTTTGCAAGTAATCTTTCTTCAAAATTTTGTTTTGCTCCAGATTGTAATCCGAAAATATTAGAAGAATCCATTCAAAAAAAAATTTTCTTTATCCCCGGTGTTAGTAATTTGGAAGAAGTCAGATTGGCTAAAAGATATGGTTATAATTTATTAAAGTTTTTTCCTGCCGAATCCTCAGGTGGAATTAAAAAATTAGAGTTATTAAATCAAAAAGCTTTGGACAACAATTTATCATTTATTCCATCCGGAGGGATTAATGAATTAAACATGAATTCATATTTAAATAAGAGTTTTGTCAAAGCAGTTGCAGGAAGTTGGATAGCTCCAAAGGAAATTATATCATCTAGAAATTGGAAAGAAATATCACATAGAGCTAAGATTTCATTAAATAGTATTTAGAGCTCAACTTCAACAATCATATCGATTTCAACTGCAATATTTGAAGGAAGAGAGTTCATTCCAACAGCAGCTCTTGTATGCTTCCCTCTTTCTCCAAAAACTTCTACTAACAAATCAGAACAACCATTTACAACACTAGGATGCTCTGTAAAATCTGAAGAAGAATTAACCATACCAGTTACTCTAATTATTCTTTTGACTTTGCTTAAATCACCAAGAGAAGCTTTAAGTGTTGAAATTAAATTTATTGCTGTAACTCTTGCAGCGTAGTACCCCTCTTCAATTGTTAAATCCTCTCCAACTTTACCCTTAATGTACTCTCCATTGTCTTGTAAGGGTCCTTTGCCAGAAATATACAATAAATTACCAGTGAGAACTGTATTCACATAGTTAGCAACTGGGCTTGAAGGTGTTGATAATGTGATACCCAATTCTTCAAGTTTTAATTCAGGATCATTAGAATTATTAGATTTTGTTTGTGTATTACAACTGTATAAAGACATTAGTATAATAAATAAGTATATTTTTTTCATAGGATTTAAGCTTTATAAGTTTTTAATATTTTTTGAATTTTTTTAGCAACGATTTTTTCTTGTCCAGGAACCATCATCCAAGTTGTAATTCCAATTTCATTTTTATTTCCAACTGTTTCAATTGAAGGAGTACCATTTCTTAATTTTTCTCTTACTTTATTAGGACTTATTTTAACTGTATTTTCGTCCCATCTAATTTTAAGACTAGGCACATGATTAGCATGTGGAGGTACATGAATAATGGTTTGAACCCCATCAATTGATTTTACAGAGTTACTAATTAAATTGATTTGTTTTTCCCACATTTCCCACTCTGCTTTATGATCTCTGGCCAAATAAAGTTCTAACGCGGCCAACATTCCTAACACTTCTTCTTTATTAACCTTCATGCCTCTACCTATAGTTTCTCCTCTGGGTGGAGTGTGTAATCTAGCTGCTTCTATATATTCTTTTTTGCCAAGTAATAATCCAGCGCTTTGAGGACCACGAAGACCTTTACCACCTGAAAAGGCTACCATATCAAATCCTATCCTAGTAAATTTAAATAGATTGTCAACAGGTGGAACATCAGCAGCACAATCTATAAAAGTCGGAATGTTGTGTTTTTTACCAAGACTTACAAACTCTTCCCATTTAATTTCCCCATTATCAGTATTAGCATTCAAAAACCAAAGCATAGCAGTTTTTTCATTTATAGCTTTCTCAAGTTCATCGGAAGTCTTTACTTTAACAAGCTTAGCTCCAACATTTGTGAGAGCTTGAGAATAACCTATACTGTGTGATTCTTGAAGAATAACTTCATGTTTTAATCCAGTAACATCAGGAAGTTGTTTTATTTTTTTAGGATCTTTTCCGCTCATCACTCCAGCCATAGCAATACTCATTGCACCAAAACACCCAGAAGAAACTGTGGCATATTCACAATTTAAAAGCTGTGCAATTCTTTCACCAACTTTATCTTGTAGCTCATCTAGATTTACATATTCTAGAGAACCATAGCTTATAGCATCGATAACTTCTTTAGGCATTAGTGAGCCTGTCATAGAAGTATAAGTACCTGCAGCATTAATGAATGTTCGAATTCCTAGCTCTTTAAAGTAATCTTTTTTTAAACTATCGATTACTATTTGATTTTCATTAGCTAATAATTCATTGCTAGATACTATTCCGCCAGCTAGAGGCAATGTGATTAAAGATTTTAGTGCTTTTCTTCTTGAATTCATAATTAATATTTTAATCTAATGCTGCAATGCAATCTATTTCAACTAATGAATTTCCAGGAACTCCTCCATAAGTAGCTACAGTTGTCCTTACAGGGGGGTTTTTTCCAAATCTTCCTCTGTATACTTCATTCATTGCTTTATAATCTGCCAAGTCTGCTAAGTATACATTTACTTTCAAAACCTTTTCCATAGAAGAACCATTTTTTAAAAGTTCTTTTTCAATTTCTTTAAGAACATGATCTGTATGAGCTTTAATGTCTCCTTCAAAATGAGCTCCTTTGCCAGCAATGTATAGTGTATTTCCGTGTTTTACAGCACTAGAGAATAAAGGATAATTTTGATCAGTAATTAAATTTCCAGTAATTTTTTCTGATTTTTTTTCAGTAGCTGATAAGTTTGAAACTCCAAATAAACCAGCCAATCCGATTGTAAATTTCTTTAAAATTGATCTTCTATTGTTTTCCATATTATTTATTTTAATGTTTACCAAGTTCTTTTTTTAAGTAACTCTTGAATTTGTTCTTTAGGTACGGGCAGTTCGTTCATATGATCTTCAAGCCATTTTGAAAAATCCTTTTCTATTTCATCCGACCATTTGTTGTCGATCTGACCAGGAGTGTAGACTCCTTCTTTTAGCCGAGTTATTCCGAATAAATCACGAAGCCTGACAATTTCTGAAGTAGTTACAACTTTTTCTGCTAGATGTGCAGGAATAAAAATCACTCCAGTTTTTTTAGCAAGTACTACATCACCCGGCATAACACTGGCAGCACCAATTCTGATAGGATAATTTATGCTTAAGAGCATTACTTCTTTAAGAAAAGACGGATCCCATCCCTTAACAAAAGCATTAAATCCTTCAATTTGAGAAAGACCTTCCATATCTCGGCTAGCAGCATTAAAGACTACTCCAGTTTTTGATTTTGCGTATATAGCATTACCTAGATTATCTCCAATTAAGGTTCCGTCTATAATCTTTCCAAAACCATCGGCAACATAAACGTCATATTTTACCAATCTGTCAATAGGCCAAGAATTAGTATTTCCTACTTCTCCATTCTCCAGCCCAGTTTTTTTAATTTGATCTGAAATATCAGGCCTGTTTGGCATGTACTGCACAGTTAAGGCTCTGCCTACAAAAGGAGAGTTATCATGCAGGGGTTGCCAATTCCCTTCAAACTGATTTAGATATCCTTCATTTTTTAAAACAACCCAAGCTTCTTCAATTGAAACAGCTTTCATTCTTTCAAGAATAGATTCTGAAACTTTTGGCCTTCCATCTCTAAATCTTTCTCCTTCCCAATTAGAAGTAAGTTCTAACATTTGCTTTTTTGACAAATTTTGTGAGTATGTAAATGACAAGCTTGCTAATAAAAAAAGACCGGGAATTAATTTTAATATTTTTTTCATTATTATTTTTTTATTGATTTATCTCTCCACCAAGTAGCTAAAGAAGACCCTGAAATATTCATCCATGGACCAAATATTGCCGGTGCCAATCCAACTGTAGAAATTTTACCCATTTCTAGTGCAATGCCAGTAGCTAATCCGCCGTTTTGCATTCCTACCTCAAACGCAATTGTTCTACAATCCTGTTCTTTCATTTTAAACAATCTACATCCCCAATACCCAAGTAGATATCCTAATAAGTTATGAATTATTGCAGCAAGAATCAAAAACCCTCCAATTGTAAGCAATGAGTCTCTTCCAGCTGCTGTGATAATCATAATAATTATTGCAATTCCTGCCATAGAAATTATAGGCATGGATTTATCTAGCCATTTCGCTTTTCCGTGAAAGAAATAATTAAATACAAGGCCTAAAAAAACAGGAAGAATTACAATTTTGAGTATTGAAATCATCATCCCAAAGAAATCAATTGGAACAAATGATCCAGCCAGGTATTTCATTAAAAATGGAGTCATGATTGGAGCCAGTAAAGTAGCAAAGGCAGTTAGAGTTACTGACAATGCTATATTTGCTTTTGCTAAATAAGCCATAACATTTGAGGCAAGTCCACTCGGTGAAGAACCAATTAATATTACGCCTGCAGCAATTTCAGCTGGAAAATTAAAAATAGATGCTAAGGTAAAACCTAAAATAGGCATAATGGAAAATTGGCATACCAATCCAATAAATACACCTTTTGGCATTTTAATTACTCCGTAAAAGTCCTTGAAACTCATAGCAGTACCCATTCCAAACATTATAATTTGGAGTAGAGGAACAATTAGTTTTTTCATTTCAAAACCATTTAATTCTACAAAGTATTTTGGATAATACATTGAAATACTAACTGCTGCAAAAATTAGTATAGTAAAAGAAAAGCCTTTAAATTTTTTAGTCGTTTTGAGATTAATTGATAGTAAAATGAGGAATAGTATCAGAGTGGGGCCAGTACTAATAAAATCATCTTTAAAAAATGAGACTATTGTTAGAACTAATGAGATTCCAGTAATAATTGATAATATTTTTGATATATTTTTCATAGTTATTGGTCCCATTTTAAACTAGCCAAACCATTCAAGTCATAAACAATGTTACCATCTTTTATTGTTAATTCGCATTCAAGTTTTTTAGTTCCTTTCATTTTTTTGTTTTTAGTATCAATAAAGCCAAAATCACCTTTTCTTAAATTTAAAATTGTAATATCAGCAACAGAACCAATACTTAAATTACCTAATTCATTTCTTTTAATAGCTTTTGCTGCATCCCAAGTTGTGGCTGCTATAACTTCATTAATATTAAGCCCCATGTTTAAAAATTTTGACATTACGTTCAATAAGTTTTTCATCCCCCCATTCATGCTCCCTGTGTGAAGGTCTGTACTAATTGTATTAGGCTTTAAACCTTGATTAATTGCTGGAATTGCTTGAGAAAAATCAAAACTACCTCCGCCATGTCCAACATCAAATAAAATCCCTTTTTTTTGTGCTGATTTCACATATTCGTTTAATACATTATCCTTTACTACAGCTGTCCTACCATTAACATTTGCATAAACGTGAGTAAATATGTCACCTTTTCTTAATTTGTAATTAAGAAGAGAATCTAAATTCATTTCAGGGTCACTACCACCAAAGTCAATCATAACAGGTCTTTCAGATAAACGTCCTGCTTTAGTAACTTCATCAACTGGTTCCCAGTTATATCCATTGAAATGGGCTAGTTTAATTCCTACAATTAAATCAGGAAAGTTGTTAATCATTTCTACAGTCAAATTTGCATCCATGTCAGATAGATCTTGTTCAAATGCACCTCCTTGCATACCATTCCCAACGATATTTATAAATGATAAAACTCTTGTATTAGATTTGTCAATTACTTGATTTTTAAAAACTTCAAAATTTCTCCAACCAGCACCACCAACATCGACTATTGTGGTAATTCCAGATCGGAAAGAAAATCCATCAGGTGGTAAAGCAGAAAAACTATTACTTAAATATCTATTGGGCACAGTGCCATGAAAATTATGACTATGAATGTCAATCAACCCAGGCGTAACAATAAGATTTTGTGCGTCAACAACTATATTTCCAAAATTCTCAGGAATTATTGAACCAATAGATTTGATAATCCCATCTTTAATTCCAATATCACCGATTTGGTCAATGTTGTTTTTAACATCAATGATTCTACCATTTTTGATTATTAAGTCATAATCTTGAGCACAAGACGTGCTTAACGTTATTATAAAAAGAAAATATAAATAAATAGCTTTTTTCATTAGTTTGAATTTAAAATTGATTTTCTAATCACTTCAACTTCATCCATTGAAATTGAAGATGATTTATTCCCAAAACTTTTTCTTATGTAAGTAAGGAGATCTGCAATTTGATCATCCGTCAAGAAGTTGTATTGTGGCATAATACCATTATAGATTTCACCGTTTACTTCAATATCCCCTTCAATTCCTTGTAAAATGATTTTAATAAGTTCTTTCTTATCACCATTTACCCAGTCACTACTCAGACTAGGGAATCTGCCTGATGCTCCTTGACCATCAATTTGATGACATGAGACACAATGTTTATTGTAAAGATTTTGACCTAGTTCATTAGACTCCAATTCAATCCTATCCTTAATTTTATCAGGTGTTCTGATGTGACTTAATGATTTTCTTTTTTCCATTTTGCTTAGCTGTTTTAAATTAAAATCATTTTTATCTTGGTCATATTTTATTTTCCAAATCCTACCTTGTCTACTGTCGCTGATAAACATTGAGCCATCATTTGAAAATGCAATACCCATTGGTCTAAACATAGCATCACGAGTATTAATAATAGGATCTATACCTGCAAAACCATCGATAAAAACTTCAAATTCACCAAATTTTCCATCATTAAAAGGTACAAAGGCAACGAAATAACCTGATTGAGGATATGGAATCCTGTTGGTTGATCCATGAAAAGCTATAAAAGCCCCATTTTTATATCTTTCAGGAAAGTGTTCCCCTTCGTAAAACACTAGATCATTAGGTGCCCAATGACCTGGAAATCCAATTAAAGGATCTTTAAAATCATTACATATTCCTATTATTTCTCCATTCCCCCCATACTCAGGAGCTAAGACTTTTTTATTTTTTATTTGATCATAGTAACAAAAAGGCCAGCCATAATTATCTCCTTTTTCTATTTTAACAAATTCTTCTGAGGGTAAGATTGCACTTTCCCATGTGTTGAAATGGTTTGGCCATAATCTTGCTAAATCGTCTCTTCCATGAACCACAGCATACAATGAATTATCATATGAATTCCAATCCATTGCTACAATACTTCTAAGTCCAGTAGCATATAATTCTCCATCTTCTTGAGTTTGATTTGATTTATTAGCATCAAACTTCCAAACTCCGGCATGTTTTATTAAATCTGGACAAGGGTTTTGCCCCGGAGTTTGAGGAGTTCTCTTTGGATTTTGACATGCATTGTTTGGAGAACCAAATGGCACATATATATTTCCATTATTATCAAAAGCAATGGGTTTTGCAATGTGTTCATGTGAACCATGTTCATGATCATCAATCACTATTCTTTCTGGCTCATAGCTTGGAACAATTTTATCATTATCAAGCTTCACTCTATATACATTCAAGTGATTTGAGTAATAAAGATATCCATTATATATTCTAGCTCCAGTTGAATAACTTCCTTTTTGTGGAGTGTGATAACTTCCAAACTTTAGCAATGAATCATACTTGCCATCACCATCCAGATCTTGAATTCCAACTAGTACCCCGTTTTTGCTCTGTCTCCTAAATTTTGCATATAAAATATCATTTTCACTAACAGCCATGTGTCTTATTTTTTCACCAATGCTGTCAACATATATTTCATAGCTAAAACCTTCTGGTAAGAAAAGTTTATGTGCTGTTTGATTTGTTTCGCAGCTACTAAAAAAAACGCATAACAAAAGAGCTGTAAAACACAAAAATGTGTTTTTAGTTAGTTGTTTCATTAATATTAAAAATAAATTTTTTAATTTATATTCTGTTATATGTACAAAAAAATATTACTTATTTCATTTTTTTTAATACTGAGCTCATGTACTAAAGAAAAGGGTTTATATAATGCTGATGATCTAGTTTATGTGGGTGAATTTACTAGGGGACTTGAGGGGCCAGCTGTAGATTTCAATGGCAATCTGTATTTTGTAAATCCAATGAAAAATGGAACCATAGGGGTTGTAGATTCTAAAAATAAATTTTCATTATTTATTGATAGTCTGCCAAATGGCAGTGTCGCTAATGGGATTAGATTTGATAATGCTGAGTTAATGTACCTAGCTGATTATGCTAAACATAATATTTTAAGCATTAATATTAATACCAAAGAAATTAATGTTGTTGCTCATGATTCATTAATTAATCAACCCAATGATATTGCCATAAGTAAAAATAATGTCTTGTTTGCAAGTGATCCGAATTGGAAAAATTCAACCGGAAATTTATTGAAGATTGAAGGAAATAAAATTAGTGTGTTAGAAAAAAATATGGGAACTACTAATGGTATTGAAATAAGTCCAGCTGAGGACAAATTATATGTAAATGAAAGTATCCAAAGAAATATCTGGGTGTATGATTTAGATTCTGAAATGAATATTTCAAACAAAAAATTATTTCACAAATTTGATGACTTTGGATTAGATGGAATGAGGTGTGATATCAAAGGGAATCTATATGTAACTAGACATGGAAAAGGGACTATAGTTGTATTAAGCCCTGATGGAAAAATCATAAATGAAATTCAAATGAAAGGAAAGAAACCTTCAAATATAGCATTTGGAGGGCCTGATGGTAAAACAGCTTATGTTACTCTTCAAGATAGGGGTTATATAGAAACCTTTAGAATTGAACATTCAGGAAGAGCATTCATTATGAATAATCAATAATTATCTTTTGGTTGATATTAATATTGCTCCATTAACAGCTTCATTGCCATATAATGAAGCAGCTGAAGGCCCTTTAATTACTTTTACAGATTGAATTATTGAAGTATTAATTTCGTTTGGTTCCATTTTTATTCCGTCGACTAAATAAAGAATATTTCTTTCACCTCTGATCATTACTTCATTTAGCTCGAATGTTGAGCTTGATGAATCCAAAATTTGTAATCCAGAAACTTTTCCAGCTAAAGTTTTGTTAAAATTTTCCTCTCTTGAAAAATTCAAATCCTCCTTGTCTAATTTTTGAATGGAAAAACCGTCTTTGTTTTTAAAGGAATAATTATTAATCTTTTGTGTATTACAACTGAATAAAAACAGGATTACAATGAAAAGTTTAATTTTCATGTATATAAATATAAAATAAAACTCTACAACTATGATTGTTGTTTGGATTGGGTTCTGATTTTAAGATATTGTTTATAAGAATATCTTTTTCCTTTAAAATATATAGATTGAACGGGACTGGAGATATTTATCCTAGTAAGCGCTATGTCTCTTTTGGTTAGTCTCATAAATTTTTAGGAAACTTTAATATACAAAAAAAATTATACCCGCAAAATGCTGGTTACTAATTTTTTATGATAACCCCTTCTGCTAAGAAAGAAATTTTAATTTCTGGAGATGTGATTTTTTCTATTTCAGTTTTGCTTTTTCCTGCATCTTCAGCATAGTGTTTTAAATCTTTAACACTTAGTGTATCAATAGAAGCTAAACCTTGAATAATCGCTTTTTTACCTTCCATGCCAGATTTAGGAACAAAAAATCCATAGTCTTTGAATTTTACAAAAACATCTTTATCATCTATTTTCATTTCAATCCAACACCCTTTCTTTGGACAAGTAGATATAATTTCTCCCTCTAGTTTTGTTTGAACTGATGTATTATTAAAATCAATATTAGAAAGTTGGATTAAATCTTTTGAGGATATTTTTTCACCATAGTATGAAGAATCAGTTTGAGAAAAGACAGAAAAAGAAATAAAAAAGAGAATTAAAAAATATTTCATTTTATAAAATTATGTTAAAAATCAATGGCATCAAACTTGTTCAATAATTA
>JADHLZ010000012.1 GCA_016780345.1 Flavobacteriaceae bacterium
AAATGGTTCTGAAGATTGAGACCAAAGTTTACCAGCTTCCTCAAACCTGTGTTGTTCATTTTGGTAATTATAGCTTGGAGGATAATTTTGAATAGTTTTATCATTAAAAAGTGCTTCTGGAAGGCCATACCAATGTTCCATTGTAGTTAGACCAGCACGAGCAGAGTTTAAAACATTCCATCTGGCTACACTCATTTGAGAATGGTGGAAAGCAGATCTTAATCCTAATCTTTTGTTTTCTTTAATAGCAGCATTTAGAATTTCAGGTGTTGATCCAAAAAACTTTATTCCATCTGCACCTTTTATCGCATTATCTCTAACCCAATTTACAGCATCTTCAACTGTATTTATTTCAGATCCTATACCAAAACCAGTGTATGTGAAAATTCGAGGAGCTATTATAGAGTTATTTTCACTTTTCTTTTTTAAATCTAAATTAAAATTTAGACTTCTTCCACTTGGCTCTCTTATAGTTGTAATTCCATGAGCCATCCAGAGTTTAAAAACATAATCTGGTTCAGCTCCTTGAGATTTGCCCCCAATATGTCCATGCATATCAACAAAACCTGGTAATACATACATACCATCCAAGTTTAGTTCATATCCATTTTTATCAAGTTTTAAACTATTTCTTTTTGCAACTCCAGGATATCCAACTGTCTTAACTTTTGTAATAATATTTTGCTTGATTTCAATATCTACTGGACCAATTGGAGGAGCACCATTTCCATTAATTAAAGTAACATTTCTTAAAATTAATTGCTCGTATGGTCCTTGGATTAAATTTTCTTGACCATTTATAAAAAAAAACTGCAATGTTATGATTATAAAACATTGCAGTTTGTTGATATAATCTATTTTCATATTTTAAATTTTATATGAAAATAGTTATAATATTTAATCTACTCTAAAATCTCCGTAAGCTCTTGTCCCGTGTTCAGCAATATCTAAGCCTTGTTCTTCTTCATTTTCGTCTACTCTTAGACCAACAACTGTTCTTACAAATAATGTAATTATACTTCCAAATAAAATACAAAATACAGCGGTAATACCTACACAAGCTAGTTGAACCATAAACTGATCGAATCCAGCCATTTCTCCAAAAAGACCAACTGCTAAAGTTCCCCATATCCCACAAAATAAGTGAACGGGAATTGCTCCAACAGGATCATCTAATTTACACTTGTCAAGTAATGCAACAGAAAGAACTACAATAAATCCAGCGATTAAACCAATAACAATAGCAGATGTTGGCAGCATTTGATCAGCTCCTGCTGTAATACCAACTAAACCTCCCAAAACTCCATTCATAAACATTGTTAAATCTAAATTATTATAAAGAATTCTAGATAATACAGCAGCACCGATTCCTCCAGCAGCAGCAGCAAGACAAGTCGTTACTAAAGTAAGTGATGTTAGTGATGGGTCTGCTGAAAGAACAGAGCCTCCATTAAATCCAAACCATCCTAACCATAATATTAATACTCCAGCAGCTGAGAGAGGAATATTTGAACCGGTAATTGCTTGTGGATTACCATTTTCATCGAATTTTCCTTTTCTAGCACCTAAGAAATAAATTACAACAAGTGCCCCCCAACCACCAACAGAATGCACTAGAGTAGAACCTGCAAAGTCATAGAACCCAAGATCTTCTGAAATAAAATCACTAAAAAAACCACCTCCCCATTGCCAAGAACCAACAATTGGATAAACAATTGTAACATATAAGATTGCCACTAAAATGAAGGAATTAATTTTAATTCTTTCTGCAACTGCTCCAGAAATTATAGTAGCTGCAGTCGCAGCAAACATTCCTTGAAATAAAAAGTCAGTCCAGTAAGTATAGCCTTCATTGTAAGAAAGGTCTGATGCTGCAGTAGCGTCTAAACCTGTAACAATTGTCCCAAGAACTCCATCAATAATCCAATCTCCTGGATACATTAGATTGAATCCAATGAGACAGTAGATTATTAAACCTGCAGTGATTACAAAAAAGTTTTTAAATAAAATATTAATAGTATTTTTTTGTCTTGTTAATCCAATTTCTAAAAAGGAAAATCCAAGATGCATAAAAAAGACTAATGCTGTACAGATCATCATCCATACGTTGTTAACTGTTAATAATTCCATGATTTTAATTTAATGATGTTTTACCTGTTTCTTTAGTTCTAATTCTGTACGCTTCTTCAACTGGAAGAATAAATATTTTTCCATCACCAACATCGCCTGTGTATGCTGATTCTAAGATTGCGTTTACTGTTTTTTCAACGAAGGGTTCTGAAACTACAATTGATAAAAACCTTCTTTGGATATCCGCAGTACTGTAGGTTACACCACGATATACATGACCAACTTTTTCATTTCCAACACCGGTTACATCCCAGTAAGAGAAAAAGTTTACTTCAACTTTGTGAAGTGCTTTTTTAACATCCGAAAATCTGGATTTTCGAATGATTGCTTCAATTTTTTTCATGATTCTGTAATAAATTATGTTATTTAATGTAAAATTCGAATCAAATTTATGGTTTTGTCTTTTTTATTATATCATAATCCTCATTAAATGTTTAATTTTTATAATATCCATAATTTTCATATTTTAAAATTCTGATTACCATAATATCAAGGGGTTTAAATTATTGATTCATAAAAATCAAAAGCCCGGCATCACCGGGCTCTTAACAAAACAACATAATAATATGAATTAGGGATATAAAATCCGAATAATTCCTAATTTAAATTAGAAGCTCATTCCAAACACAAGGAATGCAGCTTCTGAGTCTGGGTTATATACAAAGGAACCGAAAACTGGTAAAGAGTAATCTTCTGTAATTTTTATGTCTTTAGACCCACCTAAAGAAATATTACATAAACCACTTCCACCATTAACGTACCATGCATCTCCTGAATCATCACCATATCCGATGGCTACATCTACAGGACCAGCTGAGAAAGAAGCTTCAATATATAAAGCTTCAACTTCAGTGAAATATCCAACCATTAATCCGATTGGACCTAATTCAGCAGAGCCAGAAATTTCAAAGTAGTCTCCTTCAAATAATCCTTCACCATCAGCGTATGCACCACCCTCTCCAGGAAAAGAGTAGTTAGTTAATGTTAAACCAAATTTTCCAAAGCTGTAGCTAGCATATAAATCAAGTTCGTTTCCTCCGCCGTTTGCAGTAGTTGGAAAACTTCCCCAAGCACCAACTTCTAAATCTCCGGTGCTAAGAGATACCCATGGTTGAATGTGTGCACCTGAGCCAAACTGAGTTCCTCTCCATACATATGAGCTAACTACGTCTGCTCCTAAATCTTGAGCATTTGAAGTATTTGATGATAATAATGCTGACGTTGTTAATACTACCGTTAGCAATCCAATTGTTTTTCTTATTAAGTTTTTCATAATTATAGTTTTTTTTATTAATTTTTATATGTTGTTTGTTTATTCTCTTGTTCTTTTTCCAGCGAAACCAATTTCTCCATGCTCAGCTAAATCTAAGTTTTCTTCTTCTTCTCTAGAAACTCTTAATCCTAAAGTCGATTTTAATATATAAAATACAATGAATGATGTTATTGCTGCCCAAGCTCCATAAGCTAGAACACCAATTGCTTGAGCACCCAACTGTGCGCTACCACCACCGTTAAAAATTCCTAATCCAGCATCACCATCAACACCCCACAATCCAATTACTAAAGTTCCCCATGCACCAACAACCCCGTGAGCTGAAGCTGCGCCTACTGCATCGTCAATTTTAAGTACTTTTTCAATGAATTCAATTGAATATACTACTAGTATACCCCCAACTAAACCTGCAAAAAATGCTCCACCTGGTGTCATGTTTCCACAACCAGCAGTAATTGCAACAAGTCCGGCAATTACTCCGTTTAATGTCATTGTTAGATTTGGTTTACCATATTTTAACCAACTGATTAATAACGCTCCAACTGCACCCGCAGCAGCAGAAATGTTTGTTACAAATACAACCATTGATGCAGCGACTGAGTCGTCACCTCCCCAAGCTAACTGAGACCCACCGTTAAATCCGAACCAACCTAGCCATAAAATAAACACACCTAATGTCCCTACAAGTAAGTTGCTTCCAGGAAGTGTTACTGGTTTTCCGTTTATATATTTTCCAATTCTAGGTCCAACCATCCATGCTCCAATAAGAGCAGCCCATCCACCTACAGAATGAACTATTGAGGAACCTGCAAAATCAATAAATTCTGCTGGCATCCATTCAGAATTTAACCATCCGCCATTCCATTCCCATGCACCTGCTATTGGATAAATAAGAGCAGTCATAATAATTGTAAATAAAGCATAAGTAGAGTATTTTGTTCTTCCTGCTATTGCACCAGAAACAATAGTAGCAGCTGTTGCGCAAAAAACAGTTTGAAAAAATACATCTTCAGCTCCTGCTCCTGGGTTAAAGAGTAAATCATTCAATTCAGTGATGATAAATCCATTTGAGCTTCCTCCATACATTAAACCATAACCTATGAACCAGAAAGACAAGGTTCCAACAGATATATCCAAGATATTTTTCATTGAAATGTTAACTGCATTCGAAGATTTGGTAAATCCAGATTCAACTAAAGTAAATCCTGCTTGCATAAAAAATACAAGAATACCTGAAAGTAATACCCATAAAATGCTAAAGTCAGTATTTGGGTCTGATAACTCAATACTTGAATTTAAAGCAAAAATTGTGTTAAAATTCATAATAATAATTTTTAAGTTTTTTAATAATTTGTTAAATATTATTCAACAATATTAAAAAAACAATTAATAATTGTTAAATATTTTGTTTAAAATGGGATTATTATTACAAATAATGTAATTTATAAATAGAAATATTTTAGGAATGATAATTTAGGTTACTCTAAATTATTAATTTGATCAAATTTTTTGTTAATGCTGTTACTTAAATATTAGCATTCCAATAAACATTGATGCAAAACTTAAAATTATAGAAATAAAGGTATATAAAATGAAATAGTTTAAATCTCCAGATTTAATGATATTTATATTCTCATTTGCAAAAGTAGAAAACGTTGTTAATCCACCACAAAATCCAGTGGTAATTAAAAAAGTTTGAGGTGAATTAATTTGATCATTCTTAATTGCCCAACCTATAAAAAGACCAAAAATTAAACATCCCAAAATGTTGGATAATAATGTAGAAAAAGGAAATTTAATCAAACTGAAAAAAGAAATATTTGAAATTAAATATCTAAAAGCACTTCCTATTCCACCGCCCAAAAAAACTAATAATAATTGTTTCATGTCACACTTAATCTTTTTAAAAAAACTAATAAACCAACAAAACATAAAAATCCTATAATGATCCATCTAATTCCTTTATATGAACCCTTTAATTCCTTAAGGTCTTTTTTATAACTTAAAAAAATTATAAAAATAAATATTATAAAAAATGCAATTGCAAAGACTAATTGACCATTACTAAACATAATTATTTATTTTAGATCAAAAATAAGATAATTATAATATGAAACATCAAATTGAAGCAGTTAAAAAATTTCATGAAGTATATAAACTTAGCTACAAATTAGCCCCGGTTGCAAATATTGGTAAAGAAAAAATTAATTTAAGATTTAATCTAATGTCTGAAGAAAATAAAGAATATTTGGAAGCTGCTCAAAATGATGATTTAGTTGAAGTTGCTGATGCGCTTGGTGATATGTTATATATATTATGTGGAACAATTATTGAGCATGGAATGCAATACAAAATAGAAGAAATATTTGATGAAATTCAAAAGAGTAACTTAAGTAAACTTGATGAGAATGGAAATCCTATATACAGAGAAGATGGTAAAGTAATGAAGGGACCTAATTATTTCAAACCTAATATTTCTAAAATTTTAGCTTCCTAAACTTCAACCGTCCAGTTATACGGATCTTCTATTAACTTATATTGTATGTTATTAAGTTTGTTTTTTAACATAATTGCCCAAGAATTTTCTTTTTGAATTAATTCATATCTTGAATTTTCATATCCGAAACCTTGAATAGGCAAAACAACAACCGCAGTTCCACTTCCAAATATTTCAATTAGAGTGTTGTTTTTTGCAGCATTAATTAACTCATTAACTTTTAGAGGTCTAATTTCAACTTCAATGCCTTCGTCTTTGGCAATCTCAATTAAACTTTTTCTTGTCACACCATCCAAAATACTATCGTTGGTAGGAGCAGTAATCAATTTGTTTCCAATTCTAAAAAACAAATTCATTGTTCCTGCTTCTTCAATATATTGGTGAGTTGAAGAATCAGTCCAGATAATTTGTTGATAACCTTCATTATTGGCTAATTTTGTTGGATAGAATTGAGCAGCATAATTTCCTGCAGCTTTTGCGTAACCTACACCACCTTTAGCAGCTCTGCTAAAAGATTTTTCAATTTTTACTCGAACTTCTCCACTGTAGTAAGAGCTAGCAGGAGCACATATAATCATAAATTTATATTGATTGGCTTCAGTAGCATTTATAGTACCTTCATTTGCAAAAATAAAAGGTCTGATGTACAAAGAATTTCCTAAACCAGGTTTAATCCAATCACTATCTAATCTTAGTAAATTTTTTAACCCTTCAAAAAAAATATCCTCAGGAAACTCAGGCATTGCTAATCTTATTGATGACTTAACAATTCGTTTATAATTTTCGTCTGGTCTAAATAACCAAACTTTATTATTATCGTCTTTAAAAGCTTTCATTCCTTCAAAACAAGCTTGACCGTAATGAAAAACTCTAGATGCAGGACTAACGTTAATTGATTGATAAGGAATAATTTCAGGATTAATCCATTCTCCTTTAATAAAGTCACAAGTAAACATATGGTCAGTAAAAACGGAACCAAACTTTAAGTTATTAAAGTCAATTTCATTGATTTTTGAAGTTTCAATTTTTTTAATTTTCATAAAATAGATTGCTATTATAAATTTACAAATTAACTTTGATCAAATTATTATGTACATAAAAAATTTATGAAATTTTTAATAACAGGAGCAAGTGGACTGATTGGAAAAAAATTATTAGAAAAGTTATTGAATAAAGATGTTGAAATAAATATATTAACTACTAGTAAAAATCTTAAATCAAATAAAAAAAATATAAAAAAATTTTATTGGAATCCTGAAAAGGGGATTATTGATTCATCTTCAATCTTAGATGTAAATGTTGTAATAAATTTGGCTGGCTCACCAATTGCACAACTCTGGACTACGAAAGCAAAAAATTCAATTTTAAATAGTAGAATAAAATCTGTTGAACTTTTAAATAAAATTATTTTAGAAAAAAATGTAAAAATTAAACAATTCTTATGTGCCTCTGCAATTGGTATATATAAGTCTTCTAATAACTTTAAACATCATGAAAACTCTAAACAAACTTCTAAATCATTTCTTGGTTATACTGTAAAGAAATGGGAGGATTCATGCAAAGAATTATCAAAGAATGATATAAAAATCACTTTTTTGAGAATAGGATTAGTTTTATCGAATGAAGGAGGATTTTTAAAACCAATAATTCAATCAATTAAGTTTTATATGGGAACTTGGTTTGGAAATGGAAAAAATATATATTCTTGGATACATATTGATGATTTAGTAAATTCAATTATATTTTTAATTGAAAACGATTGTAAAGGAGTTTATAATTTAGTTGCTCCAAATCCAGTAACAAGCAAACAGTTTACTTTGTCTGTTTCAAGAATCTTGGAAAAAAAAATCATAATACCTTCTATTCCTCAAAAAATAGTCGAATTTTTTGCAGGTTCAATGTCAGAATTATTGTTATTTAGTCAAAATGTTTCTTCAAGAAAAATTGAATCAAAAGGTTTTAGATTTAAGTATTCAAATCTTAATTTAGCTCTGAAGGATTTATTAAAATAAAATCTGTGACATTATGACAATTTTTTAATTTTGGCAGTAATTTTGCTAAAATTATTTTTAAAATTAATATATGGTAAATAAATCTAAAAGTTCAAAAAAACCAACTTTAAAATCTCAGCTCGAATTTTTAACTAACGAAATTAAGGAAGAAAAAGATAAATTTTTAAGACTTTTTGCTGAATTCGAAAATTATAAAAAAAGAACATCTAAGGAAAGATTAGATTTATATAAAACAGCTTCACAAGAACTAATGACAGCTTTGCTTCCAATAATTGATGATTTAAAAAGAGCTTCATTTGAATTTGAAAAATCTAAAGATAAAAGTTTAATTGAAGGTTTTTCACTAATAAATAATAAATTTTCAGATACATTAAAATCCCAAGGATTAGTTTTAATAAAAGTCAAGAAAGGAGATGAATTCGATGCTGAAATTCACGAAGCAATTACTCAAATTCCCGCTGAAAATGATAAAATGAAGGGAAAAATAATTGACGTTACTGAGCAAGGATATAAACTTGGAGAAAAAATAATAAGATATCCTAAAGTTGTTGTAGGTAATTAATTCAAATAACTATGAAAGAAGATTATTATGATATTTTAGGAATAGAAAAATCAGCTTCTGAAAGTGAAATTAAAAAAGCTTACAGAAAAATGGCAATAAAATATCACCCTGATAAAAACCCTGGTGATTCAAAGGCAGAAGAAAATTTCAAGAAAGCCGCTGAGGCTTACGAAGTTTTAGGCAATAAAGAAAAAAGAGCTAAATACGATCAATTTGGTCATTCTGCATTTGATGGTTCAGGTGGTTTTGGAGGAGCTGGCATGAATATGGATGATATTTTTAGTCAATTTGGGGATATTTTTGGAAGTGCTTTTGGAGGAGGTTTTGGAGGTTTTGGTGGAGGTTCAAGAAGACCAAAAGGCAGTAATCTAAGAATAAGGGTTAAACTTGATTTAGCTGAAATAGTTAATGGAGTAGAAAAAAAAATTAAGGTAAAAAGAAAAGTTAAAGCAGAAGGTGTATCTTATAAAACATGTAGTACTTGTAATGGATTAGGACAGGTTACAAGAATTACCAATACTATACTTGGAAGAATGCAATCCTCATCTACTTGTACTAGTTGTGGAGGTTCTGGTGAAATGGTTTCCAACAGACCTTCAAACTCTGATGCAAATGGATTGGTATTAAAAGAAGAAACAGTTCTTGTCAAAATTCCTGCTGGAGTTGAAGATGGAATGCAACTTAAGGTTTCTGGAAAAGGAAACGATTCTGCAGGAAATGGTATCCCAGGGGATTTAATTGTACTTATTAATGAAAACGAACATCCATTCCTAAAAAGAGAAGGCAATAATTTGCACTTTGATTTATACATAAGTATTTCAGAAGCTGTTCTCGGAGCATCTAAAGAGATTGAAACTATTAATGGAAATGTTAGAATTAAACTTGAATCAGGAATTCAATCTGGAAAAATTTTAAGATTAAAAGGAAAAGGATTAAGTACTATTAATTCTTATGGAAGTGGAGATCTATTAGTTCATATTAATGTTTGGACCCCAAAAATATTAAATAAGGAACAAAGAGTCTTTTTTGAACTGATGAAAGATAATGATAATTTCATTCCATCGCCAGAAAGGGGAGAAAAATCTTTTTTTGAAAAAGTTAAAGACATGTTTTCATAATTTTTTTTAATTAGTCTTTATTTTTTAGTTCGAATTTATTCATTTCATTATATTTAGAAATTTATTTTAATAATGAATAAATTTTTAGATTTCATAAATAAAGAATTTTTTATCACTTCAGAAATTAAATTCTCAATTTTTTCACTTTTTTTAGTTTCACTAATATTTATTTTTACTCATTTTTTTTTAAGATTTTTAAAGAAAAATGCTACTAAAAAATTAGATGAAGAGAGAAAACTAAAATTCAAATCTGTTTTTTCTTTCCTTAATTACTTTGTTTTTTTAATAGTAGCTTTCATAACTTTTCCAACTTTTGGAATTAATTTAACCGGAATTTTTGCTGCTTCAGCTGTTTTGCTTGTTGGAGTTGGTTTGGCATTACAAACTTTTTTTCAAGACATAATTTCTGGAATTTTAATTTTAGCAGATGAAACTGTTCATGTTGGTGATATAATAGAAATTGATGGAAAAATTGGTAAGGTTGAAGTTATAAAAATTAGGACAACAAGGGCTGTTACATTTGATAATAAAGTTTTAATTATTCCAAATCATAAGTATTTGACTTCAACATTATTTAATTGGACTGAAAACGGTACTGTTCTAAGAGGTTCAGTTTCTGTTGGAGTAGATTATAGTAGTGATGTTGAGAAGGTAAAAGAAATTCTTTTAAATATAGCGGATTCGCATCCTCATTTAATGAAAGATCCCCCCCCAAACGTTCTTTTTAAAAATTTTGGTGACAATTCACTTGATTTTCAGTTAATATTTACCTATAATAATGGATTAGCAGTAAATTTAATAGAAAGTGATATTCGTTTTATTATTTATCAAAAGTTTAAAGAATATAATATAACTATACCTTTCCCTCAAAGAGTTGTTCATTTACAAAAATAAATTATGTCAAAGATATTAATAATTGAAGATGAAGAATCCATAAGAAGAGTTCTTAAAAAAGTATTATTAGAAGAAAATAAAAAATTTGATATCGTTGAGGCTGTTGATGGTGTTGATGGTATTTCAAAAATTAATTCTGGAAAGTTTGATTTGATTTTGTGTGATATAAAAATGCCAAAAAAAGACGGAATTGAAGTTTTAAAGTTTATTCTCGATGAAAGTCCATCCACTCAAACAATCATGATATCAGGGCATGGAGATTTAGAAACTGCTGTTGAATCTATGAGATTGGGTGCTTTTGATTACATATCAAAGCCACCAGATTTAAATAGACTATTGAATTCTGTAAGAACAGCTTTATTAAATAATAGCTTTGTTAAAAACTTTAAGTATAAAACTAAAATTTCTGATGAATTTAACATTATTGGTGAATCAAAACCAATTAATTATATTAAAAATCTGATTGATAAAGTTTCTTTAACGAACGCTAAAGTATTAATTCAAGGTCCCAATGGATCGGGAAAAGAATTGGTAGCTCATCAAATTCATTTAAATAGCTTAAGAAATTCAGCCCCATTTATTGAAGTTAATTGTGCTGCAATCCCTTCTGAATTAATTGAAAGTGAATTGTTTGGACACGTAAAAGGTGCTTTTACATCTGCTGTAAAAGATAAAGCAGGTAAATTTGAGGCGGCAAATGGTGGAACCATTTTTTTGGATGAGATTGGTGATATGAGTATGTCTGCTCAATCTAAAGTTTTGAGAGCTTTACAAGAACATAAAATTCAAAGGGTTGGTAGTGAAAGAGATTTGGTTGTTGACGTTAGAGTAATAGCTGCAACAAATAAGGATTTAAGGTATGAAATAAAGAATAATAATTTTAGAGAGGATCTTTTTCATAGACTTGCTGTTATTGAGATTAATGTTCCTTCTTTAAATGAACGTTTATCAGATATTCCACTACTTGTAGAACACTTTTTAAGGGATATATCCAAAGATTCAGAGCAAGAATTAAAAACTATTGATATAGAAGCTATAAATCAATTGAAAAAATTTGATTGGTCTGGAAATGTAAGGGAATTAAGAAATGTAGTAGAAAGATTAATCATTTTGTCTGAAAAAAATAATATTACTATAGGTGATGTTAAACAGTATTCTAATAAATAGATAATGAAGAAACTTTATTTTTTGTTTTTGTTTTTTTTTATTGGTGTTTTTTCTCAAGAAAATGAAGATCAAAAAATTATAAAACAAATTTTTGATGCTTCAATGACGTCCAGTTCAACATATGAAATGCTTGATTATTTGTCTAATGAGATTGGACCAAGATTATCAGGTTCTCTTGGAGCTGAAAGAGCAGTAGAGTGGGCAAAAAAAGAGTTATCTAAAATGGAATTTGATAAAGTTTGGCTACAGGATTTAATGGTTCCAAAATGGGTTAGGGGACCAAAAGAATTCGCTTTAATTGAAACTCAGCCAGGTATTACTTTTAATGTAGATGTGTGTGCTTTAGGTGGTTCCGTAGCTACACCGTCAGTTGGTATTAAATCTAAAGTAATCGAGGTTAAGAGTTTTGATGAATTAAAAGTATTAGGAAAAGATAAAATTGAAGGTAAAATAGTTTTCTTCAATCGCCCAATGCAACCAAATTTAGTAAGTACATTTCAAGCATATGGTAAAGCTGTAGATCAAAGGGTTAATGGAGCAGCTGAGGCAGTTAAATATGGTGCCATTGGAGTAATTGTGAGATCGTTGAATTTACGTTTGGATGATTATCCTCACACAGGAACAATGAGTTATGGAAATTTGCCACAAAGTAAAAGAATTCCTGCTGCAGCTATTAGTACAAATGCTGCTGAAAAACTAAGTAAACTTTTAAAGATAAATCCTAACCTAAAATTTTTGTTAAGACAACAATGTAAAACCTATCCAGATGTTAAGTCATTTAATGTCATCGCAGAGATTAAAGGATCAGAATTCCCTGATGAAATAATTTTGGTCGGAGGACATCTTGATTCATGGGATATTGGTGATGGATCACATGATGATGGGGCAGGAATTGTTCAATCTATGGATGTTTTAAATATTTTAAATCAAATTGGTTATGAATTTAAAAGAACTCTAAGAGTTGTCCTTTTTATGAATGAAGAAAATGGTTTAAGAGGAGCCAAAAGATATAGTGAAATTTCAAAAAAAAATAAGTTAAATCATATTTTTGCATTAGAATCCGATGCTGGTGGCTTTTCCCCTAGAGGATTTTCATTTACAACCAATGAAAAGAATTTTAACAAAATTTTGTCATGGAAATATTTATTTGAACCATATCTAATTCATTCTTTTGAAATAGGTGGAAGTGGAGCTGATATAGCACTTTTAGAAAATGACAAAAATGTTCTAGCGGGTCTAAGACCAGATTCGCAACGTTATTTTGATTATCATCACGCTTCTATTGATAAATTTGATGCAATTAACAAAAGAGAATTAGAATTAGGTGCTTTTTCAATGGCATCGCTAATTTATTTGATAGATAAATACGGAATTACTAAATAATGTTGATTTGGAGGTATTAGTTGACTTAGATAAATCTTTATTTATTTTTTTGAATTCTCTTGGAAATAAATCATTTGATTTTTTATGGTTAACTATTACGGATAAAAAAACTTTTATTCCTCTTTATATTTTTTTGATTTATTGTCTAATAAAAAACTTTTCTAAAAGCTCTGTGTACAAATATCTTTTTATAATTTTTTTATTAATACTTTTTACTGATCAGATTAGTGGTCTGTTTAAAGATACTTTTCAGCGTTTAAGACCATGCCATGATTTATCCATTATTGATTCAATTAGAATAGTTAAGTCTAGTTGTGGAGGATTGTATGGATTTTTTTCAGCTCATGCTTCAAATACGTTCGCTTTAGCGACTTTTTTTTATTTGATATTTAAAAATAAATCAAATCTTTACAAACTTCTTTTTATATGGGCTCTTGTAGTTTCTTATAGTAGAATTTATGTTGGAGTTCATTTTCCGTCTGATATTGTTGTTGGCACTTTTTTTGGAATAATCTCAGGTTATTTGTTTTATTATTTCTCCCAAAAAATTATTCTAAATGATTAGTAGGTTAGATATTTATAGGGTTTTGATTCTAAGAATATCAATAGCTTACATATTCTATTTTTTTGCTCGAGTTTTATTTTATTTCTATAACAGCAATATGATAATTATTGAGAGTGTTCAAGAGTTTTTTTATTTGTGTTATATAGGACTTACTTTTGATACTTCAGCTATCCTTTACAGTAACATATTATTTATATTAATTTCATTAATTCCTTTCAGAAATTATTCTTCAGAAAGTTTTCAAAAAAATATGATGATTTTGTATTTCACTACAAACCTCATAACATATTCTACTAATTTTTTTGATTTTATATATTATAGATTTTCTCAAAGTAGATTAACAACTAGAGTGTTCGATATTTTAGAAAATGAAACCAATAAAATGTCACTGGCTGGATCTTTTATTTACAATTATTGGCATGTTTTTATTTTCTTTTTTGTTATGGTTTTTTTATGGATTAATCTATACAAAAAAATTAATTTAAAAAAATATACACTAAAATACAGTTTTAAGTTTATTTCATTTTCTATCCTAACTTCTTTAATAATAATATTTTTATGTGTAGTTGGAATGAGAGGAGGATTAGGAAACTCGACAAGACCTATAAATATGGTTGATGCACACAGATTTGTAAAAAAGGGTATTCATGCTGATTTTGTTCTCAACTCTCCTTTTTGTTTCATTAGAACTTTTAACAAAAATCATTTCAATAAGAAATTCTTTATGGAGGAGTCAGAAGTTGATAAAATACTAAATCCAGTAAGAAAAGTTAATGATTCAATTTATTCTAAGCCTAATGTTATGATTTTAGTTATGGAAAGTTTTGGTAGAGAATATATAGGTGCCTTTAATAAAAGTAGAAAAATTGAAAATTACGTGAGCTATACTCCTTTTTTAGATTCTTTATCTAACCATAGTTTGATTTTTACAAATGCTTTTGCCAACGGAAGACAATCTATTGAAGCATTGCCTTCAATATTAGCTAGCGTGCCATCTTTTAAAGTACCTTTTACTTCATCACCATACTCAAATCAGGAAATTCAATCTTTAGTTTCTGTCTTTAAGAACAAGGGTTATTCAACCTCTTTTTTTCACGGTGCTCCAAACGGATCAATGGGTTTTTTGGGTTTATCAAATATTCTAGGTTTCGATAATTATTATGGAAAAAATGAATTCAACGATAATTCTCAATATGATGGATATTGGGGGATTTGGGATGAACCATTTCTTAAATATGTAAAAAATGAAACGGATAAACTTGAAGAACCCTTTTTTTCTACTTTTTTCAGTCTTTCCTCTCATGAACCATTTTACGTTCCAGAAAAATACAAAGGGGTATTTCCTATGGGTGACGTTCAAATGCATCAGGTTATAGGATATTCTGACAATGCTTTAAAATTATTTTTCGATTCTGCTAAAAATGAACCCTGGTTTGAAAACACACTTTTTATCATTACTGCAGATCATACAAATCAATTTTGGTATCCTTTTTATTCTACTCCAATCAATAGATTTGCTATTCCTATTTTATTTTATCATCCAAATGGTTCATTTAAAGGAGTTAATAATGAATTAACACATCAAATGGATATTTTTCCTTCTATTGTAGATTTAGTTGGTTATGAAAAGCCAATTAATAGTTGGGGAAGAAGTCTTTTCTCAAATTCTGGAAAACCATTTTCAATTCATTTTTCTGGAACAGTTTATCATTTTATTACTGATAAATACATTTTAGTCTTTGATGGAGATTCAGTAATTGGTATCTATGACAAAGAAGATGAGTGGTTAAGTAATAACTTAAAAGAAAATTCTAATATCAATTATTCAAATGAAGAAAAATATTTAAAGGCATTTATGCAAGATTATATGAATCGAATTATTGAAAAAAAATTGAATTAAATTATTTGATTAGTTCAGAAAAATCCATTTTAAATTTATTTATTCTTGGGGCAGATACTTTCATTATATATGGGTTGTAAGGGTTTTTCTTTTTATAATCTTGATGATAATCTTCTGCTTCATAAAATTTATTAAATTTTTTAACTTCAGTGGTTACCTCAAAAAATGTTTTATTTTCCAATAAACTTTTTATTGAATTTTCTATTATTTTCTTTTCACCTAAATTTTCATAAAAAGCAATTGATCTATACTGAGTTCCTCTGTCAGGCCCTTGTCTATTTAATGTACTGGGATCATGAGATCCAAAAAACACATCAACTAATATCTTAAATGAAACAACATTAGGGTCGTATATAACTTTAACAACTTCAGCATGACCAGTATTTCCAGTGATGACTTGATTATATGTAGGATTAATTGTTTCGCCTCCAGAATAACCTGAAATAACTTCTTTAACACCTTTTAAATTTTCATAAATACTTTCAACACACCAAAAACATCCAGATCCAAAATATGCTGATTTGTATTTTTGATCTATCCCTTGACTTGATAAATTAAATGATATTAAACTTATTAGAGTTAATAAATACTTATTCATATATTAAATATTAGTTAAGAGTTTTTCGACAAAACTGTCCCAACTTAATTTGTTTTTTTTTTTGGTAATGTTTTTAATTAATATAGACTTATCAAAATTTAATCCATAATGAATTTTTTCAAATATATTTTTTTTATTCCTATTAAATAAAAACCCGTTAACTCCATCTTTTACACTTTCTTTTAATCCATTTATATTAGAACAAATCACAGGTAAATCAAAATGATATGACAAAGGAATTATTCCGCTTTGCGATGCAGATTGATATGGTAAAATGACATATTCAGGCACACTGAACCAATACTTGACCATTTCAGTTTGGATAAACTTATTTATTAGAATTATATGATTTGATAATTTAAGATCATTTATAAGATTTAAGTATTTATCATTAGATACATAATTCTCTCCAACAACCAATAATTTTAAAGTAGGGTTTTTTTTAACAAGAGCTGGCATGGCTTTAATTAGCATGTCAACTCCCTTGTAATCACGAATTAATCCAAAAAATAGAATATATTTATTATTTCGATCTAAATTCAATTTTTTTAAGGCTTCATTTCTTGAGACTTTTTCACCAAATTTTGAAGGTGTAGGATGAAATAAATTAAATCCCTCTACTTTAAAATTATTCTTAATTTGCTGGTATACATTTCTGGAAAGTGTGAAAAATTTATTTAAACTGGATAAATATATTTTAAGAAAAAATTTTTCAAATATTTTTTTCTCATGGGAAACGCAATTATGAATAATTCCTATTTTTTTTATTTTACTATTTAATATAGAATTCAATGTAAAATAACAAGGAGATAAAAATCCAGTCCAATAGCTAGTGATTATTAAATCTGGTTTTTGCTTTCTTATGTAATTTATTGTTGAAAGCCAACTTAAAGGATTAATGGAACTTAATAATTTTAAAGATTTATCAGACTTTATATTTTTTTCATATTGAGTTTTTCCGGGAAATAATAATTTTGGATAAAGTAATTTAAAATTGATTAATTCAACTTTGTGTCCTTTTCTAACTAAAGATTTACTTAATTCTTGGTTTGTATCAGAAATTCCACCTCTATACGGGTAATGTGGTCCAATTAGAACAATATTCATGATTTTAATCATTAAAAATTACCCATTCGCCTTTCTTTATTAAGTTCTCTGCTAATTTAAACTTCATTTCTTTCGTTTCCCCACTTGAAACATTTTTGATAATAATTTTTTCATTTCTGCCTATTTTCTTGGCTTCTCTAACAACGGTTTCAACGTAATTATTTGATTGAGATGCATTTTCTCCTGCTTTTCTATTTCTTGAAGCAATTTCATCACTATTAAGAACTTCTTCTTTAGATGTATTGAATTTTTGTTGTCTTCTTAATCTTCTTTCTTCTATGATATTTGTTGGATCTTTACTGGGAAGAGCTCCATTAAACAAAAATAAAATAATGTCTTTGTTGACTTTTTCAATCATTGATCCAAAAAGCTTATAAGCTTCCTCTTTGTAAACAATCAAGGGATCTTTTTGTTCATGAACGGCTAATTGGACTGATTGTTTTAATTCATCCATTTTTCTTAAATGAACTTTCCATGCTTCATCAATTATGGCTAAAGATATATTTTTTTCAAAATCATTTATAAGTGTTCTTCCCTTTGAATTATATCCATCTTCAAGATTTGAGACAACATTTAATGTTTTTTTACCATCAGTGAATGGAACTACAATTCTTTGAAAATTATTTGAGCGATTTTCATAAACGTTTTTAATGACTGGAAAAACTTTTTCAGCACTTGAAATCATCTTTGAGTTGTAATGATCGTATGCTTTTGTGTAAGTTTTTGAAAAAATTTCTTCAGCATTTAAAGATTTAAAATTTTCTTCATTAAAATCTGATTCTAAAGAGAAAATTTTTGCAAGTTTAAATTCAAATTCCTTAAAATTATTAGATGTTTTGCTATTAAATACAATTATTTCACAAGTATCGTAAATCATATTAGCAATATCAACCTTTAACCTTTCACCTTGTAAACAATGCTTTCTTCTTTTATAAATAATTTCTCTTTGGACATTCATTACATCGTCATATTCAAGTAAACGTTTTCTTATTCCAAAATTATTTTCTTCTACCTTTTTTTGAGCTCTTTCAATTGTTTTGGTCATCATTGAATGTTGAATAACCTCACCTTCTTCAAGACCCATTCTATCCATCATCTTAGCAACTCTATCTGAACCAAACAACCTCATTAAATTATCTTCCAATGAAACATAAAATTGTGAACTTCCAGAATCTCCTTGTCTTCCTGCTCTTCCTCGGAGCTGTCTATCAACTCTTCTGGAATCGTGTCTTTCCGTACCAATAATTGCTAATCCACCAATAGATTTTATTTGTTCTGAAATTTTAATATCAGTTCCTCTACCTGCCATATTTGTAGCTATTGTCACAATTCCAGTATTTCCAGCTTCAGAAATAATATCAGCTTCTTTTTTATGAAGTTTAGCGTTTAGTACATTGTGCTTAATTTTTCTAATAGTAAGCATTCTAGCTAATAACTCTGAAATTTCAACAGATGTAGTTCCAATTAAAACTGGTCTTCCTTCTTCAGAAATTTTAGTTACGTCATTTATTACAGCATTGTATTTTTCTCTTTTAGTTTTATAAATCAAATCATTATGATCTTTTCTGGCAATTGGCTTATTGGTCGGGATTTCTATAACATCAAGTTTATAAATATCCCAAAACTCTCCTGCTTCTGTAATTGCAGTACCTGTCATCCCAGATAATTTATTATACATTCGAAAATAATTTTGAAGCGTTATTGAAGCAAAGGTTTGAGTAGCGTCTTCAATTTTAACATTTTCTTTGGCTTCAATTGCTTGATGTAAACCATCTGAATATCTTCTGCCATCCATTATTCTTCCAGTTTGTTCATCAACAATTTTAACTTTATTGTCAATTAAAACATATTCTGTGTTTTTTTCAAACAAGGTGTAAGCTTTCAATAATTGGTTTAATGTGTGAATTCTCTCACTTTTTGATGAAAAATCATTATAGATTTTTTCTTTTTCTTCAACTTCTTTATTTAATTCTAAATTCTTATTCTCAATTTCAGAAAGCTCTAATGATAAGTTTGGTAAAACAAAAAAATTAGGGTCTTCATTCTTATTAGAAATTGTATCAAATCCTTTATCGGTAAGCTCTATCTGATTATTTTTTTCATCAATTACAAAGTATAAATCAACATCAACTTTAGGCATTTCTCTGTTATTATCCTGCATATAAAAGTTTTCAGTTTTTTGTAAAAGTTGTTTAATTCCTTCTTGACTTAAATATTTTATGAGAGCAGTGTTTTTTGGAAGTCCTCTATAAACTTGAAGTAAATAAAAACCACCTTCTTCAGTATTTCCTTCACTAATTAAATTTTTAGCTTTTGATAAAACCTGGTTTAAAAGTTCTTTCTGTTTTTTAACGATTTCAAAAACCCTAGGTTTTAATTCATTAAACTCATGAACATCTCCTTTAGGAACTGGTCCTGAAATAATTAATGGAGTCCTGGCATCATCAATTAGAACAGAATCAACCTCATCAACAATTGCATAGGTATGTTTTCTTTGAACCAGATCTGCTTTTGAATGAGCCATATTATCTCTTAAATAATCAAAACCAAACTCATTGTTTGTTCCGTAAGTGATATCGGCACTATAAGCTTTTCTTCTTTCTTCTGAGTTAGGTGGATGGTTGTCAATACAGTCCACACTAAGGCCATGAAATTCAAATATTGGAGCCATCCATGCGCTATCTCTTTTTGCTAAATAGTCATTTACTGTCACTAAATGAACACCATCACCAGTTAAAGCATTTAAATAAACTGGAAGTGTAGCAACTAATGTTTTTCCTTCACCAGTTTGCATTTCTGCTATTTTTCCTTTATGCAAAACAATACCTCCAATTAGTTGAACATCATAGTGAATCATATCCCATGTAACTTGTTTCCCTGCGGCATTCCAATTATTGGACCAGGTAGCAAAGTTACCCTCGATTTTTACATATGATTTTTCAGATGAAAGTCTAATGTCAAATTCTTTAGTTTTAACTTTAATTTTAGAATTTTCCTTAAATCTTTTAGCAGTTTCTTTTATTACAGCAAAAGCTTGAGGAAGTATATTGTTAAGAGTTTTTTCTGTCTCAGTTCTTGAAAGTTCTAAAACCTTATCAATTTCATTGTAAAAACTATCTTTTTCATCAATATTTTCACTTGATTGAATTTTATCTTTTAATAAGTCAATTTCTTGTATAAATGGATTTCTAACTTCATTAATCACATTTTTAAAGTGGATAGTTTTATTTCTTAATTCATCATGATTTAGTAACGAAAAGTCTTTTTCAAAATTTAAAATTTCTTTGATAGTTCCTTCGAGTTCTTTTAAATCTTTTTTTGATTTACTACCAACAAAAACGTTTAAAATTGAATTTATGAAGCTCATTAATTAAATTATATCATCAAATTTAAGCAAAAAAAAAGCCTCAAATGAGACTTTATGAAAGTTTTTGAAGTTAATATTCATCTTCATTCCAAAGATAATCTTCTTCAGAGGGATAATCTGGCCAAATCTCTATAATTGATTCGTAAATTTCTTCTTCTTCTTCTTCAATTTCTTGTAAGTTTTCTATAACTTCAAGAGGAGCACCTGTTCTTATGCAATAATCAATTAATTCATCTTTATTAGCAGGCCATGGTGCATCAGTTAGATAGGTAGCTAATTCTAGTGTCCAATACATAATTTTTAAATTAAATATTTGCAAAAATAATTTTTTATACGACTCTAGCAATAATTAATTAAATTATTTAATAGTTATTTTTTTTTTGCGAAATAAAAGAGTGAAATTATGATAAAAAAGAAAAGAGAAATTCTATAAATATAATCACCATATTTAGCATAAAATGTGATTTTATTTGATAATTTTACATTATCTCTAATAATTCCCTTCTCATTGTACGCAATTGATTTCGTAATATTTCCTCTTTGATCAATTATTGCAGAAACCCCTGTATTGGCACTTCTAATGATACTTCTTCTAAACTCTATAGATCGTAATTTTGAATAACTAAGAAGTTGTTTATGACCTTGAGAATCTCCCCACCAACCTTCATTAGTTAATATCGCTAAAACTTCAGCTCCATTTTTGATATATTCACTAACAAATTCGCCATACATTAGTTCATAACATATTATTGGCGCTATATAATTTTTATTTTCTGATTCGAAGACTGTTCTGTTGGTTTGAGTAGCTCTAGACATAACTGTTCCACCAAAGTCTAAAAGTAAATTTCCTAATATGGGTTCAAGAATGGTTTTATAGGGAAGATTTTCAACACCAACGACTAACTTTGATTTATGATAAACTTGCTGTTTTTTAGAATTAATAAAGCTACTATTGTATATATCTACCCAAGTATTATTTCTTATAAAATTTGAAGTTAAAGTTTTAGTATTTTGAGAATTATAAATTTTATAAAATTGAATTCCGCTTACAATTTGTGAATTTCTGTTATTTAAAAATGAATCTAGTTTTTGATAAAATGGAGTCTGAAAAAACAAATCCAATTTATATCCTGGACTTTCTGAAAAATAAGTTTCAGGAGCTATAATTAGAGAATTATTAATATTATTATTATCAATTATTTTAAAAAACTCATCTAAGATTTCGAGATTTGATCTTCCATATTTTTCATTGTAAGGATCTATATTAGGTTGAATAATAGAAACATTCATATTATTTTTAGTTTCCTCATAATTTTTATATATAAATAATGAAATAATTATCGGAATTGCTATAGATATTAATCCTTGAGAAATCGATTTAATTTTAAATCGTTTGTTTATTTTGTAACTTTTGTAAGTTTTAAAGAATATAATATTAACTAGAAGTACCCATAAAGTTCCTCCAAATATTCCCGTATATTCATACCATTGAATTAACTTATGCGAATCAGAAAATGAATTCCCTAATAATAAAGATGGCCATGAAAACTCCCAATTTAAATTAAATTTTTCAAAAACTATCCAAGAAGAAACAAAGAAAATAAGTCCAAGTTTTGTGTTTAATTTTTTTGAGATGATACTAAAAAATAAAATCAATAACGACATTAGAAGGGAATACAAAACAATTGCAAAAATTCCCCCAAAAACAGTAGACTTAAGTAACCAATAGCTAGTAATTGAATTCCACAGAAAGAAAGAAATAAAACTGTAATAAAAAATTTTAAATGTAGATTTATTTCTTAGATTTTCTTCTAGAATTAGTAGAGGAACAAAGGATATGAAAATTATGAAAATAAACCCATATGTAGGCCAAGAAAGACCAAGCATGAGACCGGAAAGAATACTTAAAATAAAATATTTCTTATTCAATGTTTTATTTTGCAAGGTATAAAAAACTAAATTCTAATTAAACACAAAGTCTGTTGTTTAAAAATGACTAATTTAGTATTGTGAATTTATTAAAATTTTTGCCAAATTTTTTTACACTTACAAATCTTTTTGTTGGTTGTATTGCTGTTGTATTTGGTATTATCGGAGATCTTGAAATTTTAGCTATTTTGGTTTCTGTTGGATTAATCTGTGATTTTTTTGATGGATTTTTAGCAAGACTCTTAAATGTTGAGTCATCCCTGGGAATTCAACTTGATTCTCTTTCTGATTTAGTTACTTTTGGTCTAACATCATCCATTGTATTATTAAATCTTATTGGAAATTCAACTTTTATAATTGAAAACTCTTCGAACATTTTAATAAGTAATCTGCCCTATTGTGCATTTTTAATAGCAATAGCATCCTCATATAGATTAGCTAAGTTCAATGTAAGTAAACATTCTAAAGAATTTATTGGCTTACCAACACCAGCTAATGCTATTATGATAGTTTTTTTGCCTTTTTTCATTGAAAGATTTAATCTGAATATTTTTTTTGAAAATATTTTTTTTCTTATTATAATAACATGTTTTTCATCATATATGCTAATCTCAAATCATAAAATGATTTCTCTAAAGTTGATTAACATGAATTTTAAAGAAAATCAAATGTTATATTTTTTATTTATTTGTACAGTAGTTTTGTTCATTTTTTTTGGATTAGCCTCAATGCCAATAATTATACTTTTATATATTCTATTAAATTTTTTAAGAACTATAATCTAGTTTTTTCTTTCTAAACTCAAAATTTTGTCCTAGATAAACTTTTCTAACTAATTCATCTTTAGCTAATTCTTCTGGTTTACCAGATTTTAAAATATTACCCTCAAACATTAAATAGGTTTTATCAGTTATTGCCAATGTTTCTTGAACATTGTGATCTGTAATAAGTATTCCTATATTTCTTTTTTTTAAATGAAATATTATTTTTTGTATATCCTCTACTGCTATTGGATCAACCCCGGCAAAAGGTTCATCAAGTAATATAAATTTTGGATCAGTAGCTAAAGCTCTTGCAATTTCAGTTCTTCTTCTTTCACCACCAGAAAGTAAATCACCTCTACTTTTGCGTATTTTTTGAAGTTGAAATTCATTCAATAATGATTCTAGTTTTAAATTTTGTTCTTGTTTAGAAAGATTAGTTAGTTCTAACACTGCCTTTATATTATCCTCAATTGAAAGTTTTCTAAATATAGAAGCTTCTTGAGATAAATATCCTATCCCATTTTGAGCCCTCATATACATAGGGAATTTTGTTATATCACTATTATTTAGTAAAATTCTACCCTCATCAGGTTTTATTAAACCAACTATCATATAAAAACTTGTAGTTTTTCCAGCACCATTTGGACCAAGTAATCCAACTATTTCTCTCTGATTAACCTCAATTGATACATCATTAACAACCTTTTTTCCTTTGTAGGATTTATATATGCTGTCAGCAATTAATTTCATTTTTTCAAAACTTTATTTTCTTTATTAATAACAAATTTAGATATATAAATACTTATTTGATATAAAATAACAATAGGGATAGCGACGATTATTTGACTAGCTACATCGGGTGGTGTTATGATTGCTGAAAAAGTCAAAACAATAATTAGAGCAAATTTTCTATATTTTATCATTATTTCTGGTGTAATAAGGCCAACTTTAGTTAAAAAATAAACAATGATTGGAAGTTCAAAAATTAATCCAGAAGCTAATACAGAGGCTCTTACCAAGCCTACATAACTATCCAAATCGAAATCATTAAAAATTTCATTACTAACACTATAGGTACCCAAAAAATTTATTGAAAGAGGAGTCACAACGTAGTAGCCAAAAAGTACACCTAGAAAAAAAAGAAAAGAAGAAATTGATATAAATCCTCTTGCACTACTTCTTTCATTTTCATAAAGTCCAGGGCTAATAAAACTCCAAAATTGATAAATTAAATAAGGAAAAGAAAGTATAAATCCAGCAGTTATAGAAATCCAAATATGAGCTGAAAATTGACCTGACATAGTTCTGCTTTGAATTCTAAATGGCATTTCATTAATACAAAAACTATCATTAAAACCAAGAGAATTTGAAATATTGCATAATACTTGATAAGTAAAAAAATCAATTTTTTTTGGACCAAACAAAACTTGATCAAATATAAAATCTTTGGCTACAAAAGCTATTGATCCAGAAATCAAAATGGCAAAAACAGATCTTATAAGATGCCATCTTAAATCTTCAAGATGGTCAAGAAAGGACATTTCTTCTTTTACATTTTGATCCATTATGTTAGTCCTTCATTAATTATATTATGCATATGTATTAGACCAGTATACTTGTCATTGTCTTCAACAACTAATTGATTAATTTTATGTTTGTTCATTTTTTCTAATGCTTTTGAAGCTAAAGTATCAGAAGATGTTTTTTGAGGATTTAATGACATTAAATTTTTGGCTTTCAAATTTTTAATATTTTTCTTTTTTAAGAAAACTCTTCTAATATCTCCATCCGTAATGATTCCTACAGTTTTTTTATTTAAAGTGACAACTGCAGCACCCAACAAATTTTTAGAAATAACATCTATAACTGTTTTGAAATCATCATCTTTGGAGAGCTCAGGTTTTAAATTTTTATTTATTATATCAGAAACTTTTAAAAATAATTTTTTTCCAAGCATTCCACCTGGGTGAAGTTTGGCAAAATCACTTGAACTAAAGCCTTTTAAGTCAGAAAGACATACTGCTAATGCATCTCCAATAACTAACTGTGCTGTTGTACTTGTCGTAGGAGCTAAATTGTTTATACAAGCTTCTTTTTCAACATAACAGTTTAGAAAAAAATTTGAATTTTTAGCTAGAAAAGAACTTGAATTAGAGGTTATTGAAACTAAACATATTGATCTTTCTCTTATAAAAGGAACTAGATTCTTTATTTCAGGTGTATTACCACTCTTTGAAATTAAAATAACAGTATCATTATCTTGTATAACTCCAAGATCCCCATGAATTGCTTCAGCTGCATGCATAAAAACAGCTTGTGTTCCAGTTGAATTTAGGGTTGCAACTATTTTCATTCCAATTATTGCACTTTTACCAATTCCACTGACTATTACTCTCCCAGTTGAGGAATGTATAGTTTTAACAGTATCTTCAAAATCTTTTGTTAGATACTGACTTAAAGATAATATTGATTTCCCTTGATTTTCAAAAACAACTTTAGCTAACTCAATTATATTTTTATTCAAAATTAGTTTTTTATAATATTCTTTAAATATGTTATATTTAAGTAACAAATGTACAAAATACCTATTTATGATTTTTAATGTCGCTTAAAATAGACTTAAATAAGGAATTAAAGTCTCTATTTGGATTTTCAGATTTTAAAGGTGATCAAAAATTAATAATTTCTTCACTTCTTCAAAAAAAGAGTTTAATTGTTATTATGCCTACCGGGGCTGGTAAATCGCTTTGTTTTCAATTACCAGCTTTGTTATCATGTGGTACAGCATTAGTAGTATCACCGTTAATTGCATTAATGAAAAATCAAGTTGATGTCATAAGAGGAATATCTTCAAATGATAGTGTAGCCCATGTATTAAACTCATCACTAAATAACACTCAAATTGAAAATGTAAAAAGTGATATTTCTAATGGTATTACTAAACTTTTATATGTGGCTCCAGAATCTTTAGCAAAAGAAGAATATATTCAATTCCTAAATAAAATAAATATTTCCTTTTTAGCAATTGATGAAGCACATTGTATTTCAGAATGGGGACATGATTTTAGACCTGAATACAGAAATTTAAAATCTATTTTAAATCGAATTAATGATAATATTCCAATTATTGCTTTAACTGCAACAGCAACAAATAAAGTTCAAGATGATATAATTAAAAATTTAGGAATTAAAGACTTTGAAGTCTACAAATCATCTTTTAATAGACCAAATTTGTTTTACGAGGTAAGACAGAAATCAAAAAATGTTAATAAGGATATTATTTCTTTTATAAGACAAAGAGAAGGTAAATCAGGGATAATCTATTGTTTATCAAGAAAAAATGTCAATGAGTTAACCCAGGTTTTGCAAATTAATAACATAAATGCTCTTCCATATCATGCTGGTTTGGATTCTAAAGTTAGAGTTAAAAATCAAGATATGTTTTTAATGGAAGAATGTAATGTAATTGTTGCAACTATTGCTTTTGGGATGGGAATTGATAAGCCAGATGTTAGATATGTTATTCATTACGATATTCCAAAAAGTTTGGAAAGTTATTACCAAGAAACTGGAAGAGCTGGGAGAGATGGAGGAGAAGGATATTGTTTGATGTTTTACAGCCATAAAGATATTGAAAAACTTGAAAAGTTCTTGTTAGGTAAATCATTGGCTGAACAGGAACAAGGCTATACCTTGATTGATGAAGTTGCTGCTTATGCTGAAACTTCAATGTCTAGAAGAAAATTTCTTTTAAATTACTTTGGAGAGGAGTATGATGAGATTAATGGTGAGGGAGCTCTTATGGATGATAATATGAAAAATCCTAAGCCAAAAAAAAAGGTTAATGAAGAAGTTTCAATAGTTTTAAATCTAATTAAGAAAACTAAAGAGCAATATAGATCAAAAGATTTAATTGCTTATTTAACTGGAAGAGCAAATAATTTACTTCGCTCGCACAATGTAACAGAAAACAGTTTTTTTGGTTGTGGAAAAGATAATAATTTAATTTTTTGGAATTCTTTAATAAGACACATGCTAGTTCATGGTTTAATTTCAAAAAATATCGAAACTTATGGTGTTTTAAAATTAAATAGATACTCAGAAAGGTATTTAAACGATCCATTTGATTTCTATATTACAGAAAATCATAATTATGAGGATATTATAGACTCTAATTATATTTCCAAAATTAAATCATTAATCGATGAAGGTTTATTTAAAATTTTGATTGCTGAAAGAAAAAGACTTGCGAAGTCTAAAAATATACCTCCATACGTTGTTTTTCAAGAATCTTCTTTAGAAGAAATGTCAATAAAATATCCATTGACAATTGAAGAATTAAAAAACATTAATGGCATTGGTGAAGGTAAAGCTAAGAAATTTGGACATTCCTTTTTAAAAATTATTTCAGATTATGTAAAAGAATATGATATTACTCGGCCTGAAGATTTAATAATTAAGACTGCTGGTTTAAATTCGTCATTAAAGATGTTCCTAATTCAAAGTATTGACAGAAAAATACCCCTTGAGGATATATCTAAAAATAAGAATTTGGAGTTTGAAGAATTGATTAAAGAACTTGAGACCATAGTGTTTTCTGGAACTAAATTAAATATTGATTATGTCATTGATGATTATTTTGATGAAGATCAACAAGATGATTTATATGAATTTTTTATTAAAACTGAGTCAGATGACATTAATATTGCTATTGATGAATTTGATGGTGAATTTGAAGAGTCAGATTTAAGATTATTCAGATTAAAGTTTGTCAGTGATTTTTCTAATTAAATTATTAATTTTTAATAATTTAAAAACTTTCAATTATCTTGCAGCACTCAATTGAAAATAAAAAAATGAAGGAAGGTCTATATGCAAAAATTTCAACCAGCAAAGGTGATATCATTATTTTTCTACATCACGATAAAGTTCCAGGAACAGTAGCAAATTTTATAGGTCTAAGTGAGGGGGATATTAAAAATATTCATAAAAGAAATAAAGAGCCATATTATGATGGTTTAAAATTTCATCGAGTAATTCCTGATTTTATGGTTCAATCCGGTTGTCCACTTGGAACTGGCACTGGTGATCCAGGTTACAAGTTTGATGATGAATTTCATCCTGAATTAAAGCATGATAAACCAGGTGTTTTATCCATGGCAAATTCTGGAGTTTCAACTAATGGTAGTCAATTTTTTATAACTCATGTTCCAACTCCTTGGCTTGATAACAAACACTCTGTTTTTGGTCAGGTTGTTGAAGGTCAGAACATTGTTGATGATATTGAACAAAACGATGTCATTGAATCATGCTCTATTCAAAGAATTGGAAAAGAAGCTGAAAAATGGAATGCAGTTGATAATTTTAATTCATTTAAAGAAAAAAAAGAAAAAGAAATTTTAGCAGCAATTGAAAAAGAAAAACAATTAATAGAAAAGTTATCACAAGGATATGAAGTTACTAACTCAGGACTTAGATACAAAATTTTACAAAAAGGAGAAGGTGATAAACCTCAATTAGGTGATAAAGTAAAAGTTCATTACAAAGGCATGTTAACTGATCAGACAGTATTTGATTCTTCATATAAAAGAGATCAACCTATAGAATTTTGTGTTGGTACAGGTCAAGTCATTTCTGGATGGGACGAAGGAATATTACTTTTAAGCAAAGGAGATAAGGCAAAATTCATTATACCTTCAAATTTAGCATATGGAGAAGCTGGTGCTGGAGGTGTAATACCTCCAAATGCAACACTGATTTTTGAATTAGAATTACTTTAATTTTTCCATTTTATATTACATCCAATACTTGGTTTTTGATGTGTTGAAATCGTTCTGGAATTTAAAATTGATTCAAAAACTTCCTTAATATCTTTACCTGTTAACGGGATATCATTTCCAGGTCTGGAATCATCTAGTTGTCCTCTGTATACTAATTTATGATTGTGGTCAAAAACAAAAAAATCAGGTGTACATGCTGCATCATAGCTTTTGGCAACTTCTTGAGTTTCATCATAAAGATAAGGAAATGAGTATCCTTGTGTTTTAGCCACTTCTTTCATGAGTTCTGGGGAATCTTCAGGATAGTTTATTACATCATTACTGGAAATAGCAATAAACTTTATTCCTGAATTTGAATATAATTTTGAAATTTTGACAATTTGTTTGTTTACATATTTGACAAAGGGACAGTGATTACATATAAACATCAACAGAGTAGCTTTAGATCCAAATAAATCTTTAGATTTTAAAACATTTTCAGTAATAACGTCATATAATTCAAATTTTGGAGCCTTAAAACCCAAAGGAACCATTTTAGATGGAGTTCTTGCCATTTATTATTTTTTTTCAAATTTAAATCTATTTTGTATAAATTGCACAAAATTTAATTATGCAAAATTTAATTATTTTTTTTGAAAATCTTACATCACTTCAAAGATCACTAATTTTGGTCGGGGGAATTACTTTTTTTTGGTCTATTGAATCACTAATACCTCTTTTTAATTTTGATTATAAAAAACTTAAACATGCAATTCCAAATTTATTTTTTACCATTACAACTGTGATTGTTAATTTTTCTTTAGCTTTTTTATTGTTGTTAATTTCAGATTTTGTAGTTCTTAATAATTTTGGTTTACTTAATTATTTTGATTTATCCATTTCTGTCTATTTGATTTTAGGACTTTTACTACTTGACTTTATAGGAGCATATCTTCCACATCTTATTCAACATAAGGTTAAATTTTTATGGAAAATTCATTTAGTTCATCATAGTGACCATAAAGTTGATACAACTACTGCAAATAGACATCATCCACTTGAAAGTGTAATAAGATATCTTTTTACTCTTTTAGGTGTGCTTGTTCTAGGAGCTAATATGGGATTGGTTTTACTTTATCAGTCTCTATCTGTTGTATTATCACAATTTAATCATGCTAATATCAACATTAATTCTTCAATAGATAAGTTTTTGAGTTATGTAATAGTAACTCCAAATATGCATAAGGTTCATCATCACTATGTTATGCCTTATACTGATTCAAATTATGGAAATATTTTTTCAATTTGGGATAGAATTCTGGGAACTTTTAAAAGTTTAAATCCATATAAAATAATTTATGGAGTTGATACTTTTTTTAATGAAAAAGAAAATGAGAGCATTAAAAATTTGTTATACAGACCATTTGAAAAGTCAAAATCTCCTACAAAAATTTAAATTACATTAAATCAAAGAAAAAGATTGAATTCATCATAAGTTTATTGGTGCCGTACCAAAAAGCTCTAAAATTTGTATTGTCAGTAAATAAATTTATCCTGCCTTTTTTAATTTTTAAAGAAACAAATGGTCTGGAATTTAGTATTGATTTTTTATTTTCTTTTGAAATATAACCACTAATTAATGTATTGTAATTTGAATATTTAATTGGATTGTTAAAATCTATTGAGTCATTTTTAATGTAAATGTTGGTATTTCTAAATATGGATAAATTCTTTTTATAGTATCCATAATTAATTGGATGTGTTAAATCTAGTTCAACATTAAATATAGCACCACTAGTAAGTTGAGATCCATAAAAATTTTTCTTTTGATTAAAATTTAAATTTTTTGGTTTAGGTTTATTTTCATTAAAACTTAGATTTATTAATTTATTGTTTTGAAGAAAATTAATAGAGTTTCTAAACCCAATTAAGTTGCCCCCTTCTTCAACCCATTTTTTTAGCGCAGTATAGTTGTTGTCTGATGAATAGGATCCATTAACTAGGATTAAAGTATTGTATTTATGTAAATCTATTATTGATAAATCTGAATACTTTATTTTAGTTATAGGAATTTCATATCGAGTGTCTAATAAATGCCAAATTTCACCAGCATCGTAACTTGTTACCCCATCTCCGACAATCAGTCCAATTTCAGGCTTTCTAACTTTTTTGAAGCTGTTACTACCTAAATCTATACCATTGGCATGGCTAGTGTTAAACCCATAAAAATTAATTCCTGTTTCATATGAAATATCTTTGATTATGTCAGTTATTTCAGAATGACTTTTGCTTTGATTTTTTAAATAAATCAAAATTGATCCGTAACTAAATTTATTTTCTTTTATTGAAAATTCTTCAGTTGCTACTTTTATATTAATTCCATTGTTTAACAATTTATATAAGGCTTTTGGAGTATAATAATCATTTAAAGAAAATACATATGCATATTCACTTTCATTAATAATTGATCCCGTGGGCTTAGAAAAATCTAAATTTTGAAGTTTTTCTGATATATTAATTCGTTCGTAATCTAAGTTAAAGGAATGTAAAAAAGACCAAGCAGAAATATCATAAAATAGACTGTCATTAAATTTATTTCGATTTTCTATCATAGCATTTAAAAGCCTGTAATTTTTCTGATTAGTAGGAATTAAAAATGAGTTTTCAGTTTTATATTCAGTTCCATTAATAATTTTGTTATTGTTTAATTTCTTTGTTTCAATTTTGTGGTTTTTTAAAATTTCATAAAAATGATAAAGTTTAGAGATATCATATTTGTCTGATACAATTATATATTCATTTTTTTTGTTCTTGAATTCATTGAAAAAAGAATGCTGATAGTCAAACAATTCTTTTTTTAGGTCAATTGATGCTTTAAGAGTTGACAATGATGTTAATAACTGATTTTTTATTGTAAACTGAAAAGAAATGTTTCCGTTAATACTTTCTTGAAAATGTCCTCTAGAACTACCTTGCTCAAATAAAATTCCAATTCCTCCGTTAATGTCAGGAAATGTAGAACCTTTTCCATAATAAAAGTCATCATAATCTTCCTCACTATAAAATAGAGATCCGTTTTCAATTAGTATAGCCTCATGATAACGACCAATTTTTTGAGTTAATTCTTGATTTTTATAAGGTGTTAAAGGATTTACTCTTGATGAAATACCAGGTTGAAAGAAAAAAGTAGAATTTGTACCCATCTCGTGATGGTCTGTCAAAACATTAGGGTACCAGTTGTGAAAAGTATTTATTCTTGCTTTGGATTCTGGCAACTGAACTGGTAACCAATCTCTATTCATATCAAACCAATAATGATTTGTTCTTCCTTTAGGCCAATGTTCATTAAACTCTCTATCGTTTTTATCAGGATTGAGATATTCGCTTTTATTAGAATTAACCCAATTAGCAAATCTTTGTAATCCATCTGGGTTCATGGACGGATCCATTAAAATAACAGATTGATCTAGTTGTTCTAACAGTTCTTTTTCATTTGATGCTGCTAAATAATATGCATAGAGTAGAGCGGCGTTACTTCCACTAGGTTCGTTTCCATGTATCGAATATCCTTGATATATAACAACAGGTCTATTATAAAAATCAGAATCTTTATTATTTGTAGAACTTAAATATTTCAGATGATTTTCTCTTATGATATCTAAATTACTATGATTCTTTTCAGATGTAATTATTAAAGTCAAAAGAGGTCTTCCTTCATATGTTTCACCTGTTTTTTTAAGCCTAATTCTCTTTGAAGAATTAGCTAGTGCATACATATATTGGACAAGCCTATCATGACTAACATGTGATGATCCAACTTCTTTTTGCTTTAATAAAAAATCGCTTGGTTTAGGAATATTAGGGTTGAATGAATCTAGCTTATTTTTGAAATAATAATTAAGATCAAAATTATCTTGAGAGTTTAAACTAAAACTTATCAGAAAAATTATATAAAAAATCTTTCTCATAAGAATTTTTAAATATCATCAAAATCTAAATCAGTGAAGTTTTCTTTTTTTTCTTTCTCATCTGCTTTTTCATTATTTTCAATGATATCATTATTAGGGCTATTATGTTCTTCTTTTTTATAGTCCTTTTGATGAATATCACTTATTACTTCAAATCCTTTTTCGTCAATTATATATTGTGTCATTTCATTTAACAAGTCACTAAATCCTTGAAAATCTTCTTTATATAAATAGATTTTATGTTTTTTAAAATAAAAAGATCCATCCTCATTAGTAAATTTCTTGCTTTCTGAAATTGTAAGGTAATAGTCTCCTGCTTTAGTAGACCTTACATCAAAAAAATATGTTCTTCTTCCAGCTCTCAAGATTTTTGAGTATATGTCTTCATTTGCATTGTAATTTTTCTCTTCCATAGTTATATTTATTTAAAGTCAAAAATGAATAAAAAAAATAAACTCACCAAATATTACTTTATTTCTTTTGATTGCTTCTTGTAAATTAAGAAGTAAGACTTTTTTTCTTTCATCAATTCTTCATGACTTCCAAAGCTTTCTATTGATCCATTTTTAAGCATCAATATTTTATCACATCTTTTAGAAGTCGAAACCCTGTGAGTTGTAATAATAACAGTAATGTTTTTTGTTATTAAATTTATGTTGTTAATTATTTTTTCTTCAGTTTCGGTATCCACAGCTGATAAACTGTCATCTAAAAGTAAAATTTTAGGTTTTTTAATAATAGCCCTAGCAATCGATAATCTTTGTTTTTGCCCCCCCGAAAGATTAACCCCTCTTTCGCCAAGTAATGTTTTATATTTTTCTTTGAAGTTTAGTACGTCGTCATGTAAGCAAGACGATTTTGAGCTATTGATTAATTCTTCATGAGTTGCTTCATGTTTACCAAATTTGATATTATTTTCTACAGTATCCGAAAACAAAAATGTTGTTTGTGGAACATATCCAATGTGATTTCTAAAATCTGAAATATTATAATTACTTAAATCAAAATTGTCAACAATAACTTTACCCTCTGTTGGACTATAAACACCAGAAATAAGTTCAAGAATAGTAGATTTTCCAGATCCAACATCACCCATAATAGCAATCGATTCTCCAGCCTCAACAGCAAAGGACAAGTTTTTCAAGGCTTCAATTTTCGTTTCTTTATAGGTAAAAGAAACATTTTTAAACTCAATCTTTCCTATTATTTCTTTTTTTTCTAAGGATTTTTTATTGATTTTAATTGGTGTTTTAAGAAATTCGTTTATTCTTTTTTGAGATGCTTCAGCTTGTTGTACAATTGAAGTTATCCAACCAACAGTTGCAACAGGCCAAGTAAGCATAGTAACATAAATAATAAATTCTGCAAGAATTCCTATATCAATTTGACCATTAATATATTGTAAACCTCCAATGAAAATAATTAGAATGTTACTTGCTCCAATAAGTAAAATCATTAATGGAAAAAACCAGGACTCAACTTTAACCAAATTCATATTTTTCTCTTTGCTTTGTTGAGCAATTTGTTTTAAATTATTATTAGAAAATTTTTCTAATGTATAAGCTTTAATAATTTTAACACCTGAAAATGATTCTTGCGTAAAAGTGGTTAATTTAGAAAGATATTCCTGAACAATTTTACTTCTAACATTTATAATTTTACTGATTTTGTATATTAGTAATGATAATACTGGAAGAGGTGCTAATACATACATAGTTAATGAAGGAGCTACACTAATCATATAAGAAATAACAATAACAAATAAAGTTATTGTATTAATTGTATACATTATTGCAGGTCCAACATACATTCTAACTTTACTAACATCTTCACTTATTCTATTCATCAAATCTCCAGTTCTGTTATTTTTATAAAAGTTAAAGTCTAATAATTGATATTTGTTATATATCATGTTTTTTAAATCAAATTCAATGTACCTGGAAACATTTATAATCATTTGTCTCATAACAAAAGTGAATATTCCAGAAAGTATCGCAGAACCTATAATTAATACAATATTGACTAACAATTTTTCTTTTAATTGATCAGTTTCTATTGAGTTTGAAATAATGTATTTTTCAATTAGTGTAATTGAATTCCCAACAAGATTTGGCGCTACTAAGGCAAAAATTCTAGCAATAATTGTTATGAAAAAACCTATAATTAGTTTAAATCTGTAATTGTAAAGAAATTGATTTAAAAACTTAAGCTCTTTCATTTTATAAAAAATCAAATATACATCAATGTTTATGCAATTCTTTTAATTATTTTAACATGATTTAAAAAATAAAATTAGTTTTGTTTAAATATTAAAGTTCTTTTAAATGCTTAACAGACGTCAGCTTAGAATTAAGGTACTTGAAGTTGTTTATGCTTACGATAAATCCTCAGAAAAAGATCTCGAATTCCAGATTAAATATTTTTTAAAATCTAATCAAAATTTTTACAAATTATATATAACATGTTTTTCTTTGCTTAACGAATTACTTTTTTTTTCCAAAAATTTACATTCAAAAAATCAAAATAAATATTTAATTAATGAAAAAGATTTTTCATTAGGCAGGTTTTGTAATAACCAAATTTTAAATAAAATTTTTGAAAGTGATTGGCTAAATCAAAAAATAAATGATTTTGAAATTGATTACTGGTCAAATTATTCAGAATTAATTTTCTCTGTTTGGAAAGATATTATAGACAGCGAAATTTCCTTAAAATACTTTAAAATAACTTCATCTTCATTTGAATCTGATCAATCTTATCTGATTAATATTTACAGAAAATCTATTGCCCCAAATAAAAAACTATATGAGTTTTTTGAAGATAAAGAGATTTCATGGATAAATGATTTGCCATTAGTCAATTCATTGGTTTTATCTTCGATCAAAAACATGAAAAAAAATTCAAAAAAATTTCTTTTCATGAAGGATATTTATAAAAATAAAGAAGATGCTGATTTTGGAGTTCATCTGATAAAAAAGGTTATTGAAAATAAAAGTTTTTTAGAAGATGAAATTTCTAAAGTCACTTTAAATTGGGATAACGATAGAATAGCTCAAATAGATTTATTGCTTCTTCAGATGTGTCTTGCTGAGTTTTTGTATTTCAAGTCAATTCCTGTTAAAGTTTCAATTAACGAATATCTTGAGATAGCTAAAGAGTATTCTAGTAAAAAAAGTAATGTTTTTATAAATGGAATTTTGGATAAGCTTTCAAAGAACTATATTAAACAAGGAACATTAAAAAAGAACAAAAGAGGTTTGCAATAATTTACTATTTTTGATCAATTAATATATATAACAAATATGAAATTCAATACACAAATAATTAAAACATCATTAATCGCATTTTTGATTGCATTTTCTTTCTCATTTTTCTTTAATTCGTGCGAGACTAATCCGTCAAAAAAAATTAAAGAAGAAAATGTTATTTCAACAAAGGAAAGATTAGAAAATTCTGATGATTTTCCAGAGATTGAATTTGATAAAAATAACCATGATTTTGGTGAAATATCAGAAGGTGATTTAGCTGAAACTGAATTTGTATTTACCAACGTTGGAAAATCTGATCTCATAATCTCAGATGCTTCCGGTAGTTGTGGTTGTACTGTTCCTGATTACCCAAAAAACACACCAATTAAACCTGGTGAATCAGGAAAAATTGTTGTAAAATTTGATTCAAACAATAGACCTGGCTTACAAAGAAAAGCTGTTACATTAATTACAAATACTGCAAAAGGTAAACAAATATTGAATATTAAATCAATTGTAATTCCAAAATCTTAATATGGATCCAATAGCTTTATTATTGTTTACTGGAGCGCTTTTTTTCTTAATGATTCTAGGACCTATAAGACGTCAAAAAAAAGAAAAAAAATTCTTAAAAGAATTAAAAAGAGGAGATCGGGTTATTACTAAAAGCGGAATGCATGGTAAAATAGTTGAAATCGTTGAGGGTAGTGATACTTGTGTTTTAGAGACTATGGCTGGAAAAATACGTTATGAAGTTTCAGCAATTTCTCATGAAATGAGTGCTAAATTAAATTCTAAGCCCAAAAAGGGAGTAAGTTAAAATTGATATATAAATCGTTTATTAGACCAATTTTTTTTCGTTTTGACGCTGAGAAAGTCCATGATTTTACTTTTTTAATTTTAGGAATTTTAGGAAAATTTCCCTTTATATTTTGGTTTTTAAGCTTTTATTACTCTATTTCTAATTCCAAATTAAATACCAAATTATTTGGTATAAATTTTCCAAACCCCGTTGGATTAGCTGCAGGTTTAGACAAAAATGCTAAACTAATAAGACAGTTTTCAAGTTTAGGATTTGGATTCATTGAAATTGGAACAGTGACTCCTAAGCCCCAAGTTGGAAATCCAAAAAAAAGATTATTTAGATTGATTAATGATAATGCAATTATTAATAGAATGGGGTTTAATAATGACGGAATTGAAAAAATTGCATCAAGACTTAGAAATAAAGGAAATGTAATAGTTGGGGGTAACATTGGAAAAAATAAAATTACACCTATTGAAAATGCAATTTCAGATTATCTTATTTCATTTGATTATCTCTTTGAATTTGTTGATTATTTTGCAGTAAATGTTAGTTCTCCAAATACCGAAAATTTAAGAGAATTGCAGCATCAAGATAAACTGAAAGTCCTTTTGAATTCCATTCAGAATAATAATAAATCCAGAGAAAAGCCTAAACCAATTTTATTAAAAATAGCTCCTGATCTTTCCAAAACTCAGCTACTCAACATTATTAAAATTGTTAAAGAAACTAATTTAGATGGAATTATTGCGACAAATACAACAATTGAAAGAACTGCCCTTAAATCTAACTCTATTCTAATTAATCAAAAAGGTGGGTTAAGTGGAGCTCCTTTAAAAGATAGATCTAATGAAGTTATTAGGTTCATATACAAAAATTCTAATGGTAGCATTCCAATTATTGGAGTAGGTGGAATAATGTCTCCAAATGATGCTCTTGAAAAAATTAAAGCAGGAGCTAGTTTAGTTCAGCTATACACAGGGTTTATTTATAGTGGACCAACTCTAGTTAAGCAAATAAATAAATCTATTCTCAATTACAGATTAAAATCATAGGAATACTTTTTTTATATTTAGTATAAAATCTTATCATTTTGAAAAAAATAGAAAATTTCATTGCTAGATCTGAAAGTAATTACGAACAACTTTATAAAAAAAGTATTGAAAACCCCTCCGAATTTTGGAACAATATTGCTGAGACTTTTTATTGGAAAAAGAAATGGGATAAAACATTAGATTATGATTTTAATAAACCAGAATTTAAGTGGTTTGTAAATGGTAAATTGAACATAACTGAAAATTGTTTGGATCGTCATTTAATAGAAAATCCAAAAAAAACTGCCATTTTATTTGAACCCAATGACCCCAATGAAAAATCTCAAAAAATTAGTTACGAAGAGCTTCATAAAAGAGTTTGTGTTTTTGCTAATGTTTTAAAAAGTAAAAATGTAAGTAAGGGAGATAGGGTTTGCATCTACATGCCTATGGTACCTGAACTAACTGTGGCCGTTTTAGCTTGTGCTAGGATTGGTGCTGTTCATTCTGTTGTTTTTGCTGGGTTTTCCTCAACTGCTCTAGCTGCAAGAATTAATGATGCGAAATGCAAGGTTTTACTTACAGCTGATGGAAGTTTTAGAGGACCAAAGGTTATAGATCTTATTTCAATTGCCAACCATGCTTTAGTCGATTGTGAATCAATTGAATCTACTATAGTTTTGAAAAGAATAGGAAGTGAAATAAGTTTAAAGCCAAAACAGACATGGTGGCATAATGAAATTTTAGAAGTTACACATGAATGTCCATCGGAAGAAATGGATTCTGAAGACATGTTATTTATATTATACACATCAGGATCAACTGGAAAACCAAAAGGGATGGTTCACTCTTGTGGAGGTTACATGATTTATTCAGCTTACACATTTTTAAATGTTTTTCAATATAGACCAAAAGATATCTACTGGTGTACTGCTGATATTGGTTGGATAACTGGCCATAGTTATATAGTTTACGGTCCTCTACTTTCTGGTGCAACCACAGTGATGTTTGAAGGTGTTCCTTCGTTTCCAGACTTCTCTAGATTTTGGAATATTATAGAAAAACACAAAATAACACATTTCTACACTGCACCTACAGCAATTAGAGCACTTGCAAAACATTCTGTTTCTTTAGTTGATAGTAATGACCTATCTTCTTTGAAAGTTTTAGGTACAGTTGGTGAACCTATAAATGAAGAAGCTTGGAATTGGTATGATAAAAATATTGGAAAATCAAAGTGTCCCATTGTAGACACATGGTGGCAAACTGAAACAGGCGGTATAATGTTATCTTCTCTTGCTGGTGTTACAAAAGACAAACCTACTTTTGCAACAAAACCAATGATTGGTATTCAGCCTGTATTATTAAATAATGATGGTAAGGAAACTTCTAGTAAAAATGGAGAGGGTATTTTAGCTATTAAATATCCTTGGCCTTCAATAGCAAGAACAATTTATGGAGATCATGATAGGTATAAAAACATATATTTTTCAGCTTATCCAGGCTACTATTTTCCTGGTGATGGGGCTTTAACAGATAATGAAGGTAATTATAGAATTACAGGTAGAGTAGATGATGTTGTTATAGTTTCAGGTCATAATTTAGGTACTGCCCCAATTGAAGACGCTATAAATCTCCATCCAAATGTAGTTGAGAGTGCTGTTGTTGGATATCCTCATGATATAAAAGGAAACGCATTAAGAGCTTTTGTTATTTTGTTGAATGATAAAATTGAAATAGACATGGAGAATGAAATCAAAAATCTAATTTCAAAAACTATTGGTCCTATAGCGAAACCTGATGTAGTTCAGATTGTTTCTGGTCTTCCTAAGACTAGGAGTGGAAAAATTATGAGAAGAATTTTAAGAAAAATAGCTTCAGGAGAAAAAGAAAATTTTGGAGATATTTCAACATTATTGAACCCTGAAATAGTTCAAGAAATATTAGAAAAATCTTAAATTATCAATTGAAATAATTGAAGTCTTCTCCATCTTTAATTGTAAGAATAGTTTCATAAATTAGTTTTATAACATTTTCCACATCCTCTTTTTGAACCATTTCAACAGTTGTGTGCATATATCTCAAAGGTAATGAAATTAGAGCAGAGGCAACTCCACCATTACTATAGGCAAATGCATCAGTATCAGTTCCAGTGGTTCTGGATGATGCGTGTCTCTGGAATGGAATTTTTTTCTTTTCAGCAGTTTCAATAATTCTTTCTCTGAGTTTGTTTTGAATGGCCGGGGCATATGAAATTACAGGACCCGCACCCATGGTATTATCTCCTTGAATTTTTTTGTTTATCATAGGTGTAGATGTATCATGACAAACATCTGTAACAATGGCAATATTTGGTTTAATTCTTTGTGTTATCATTTCAGCACCTCTTAAACCAATTTCTTCTTGAACAGAGTTAGTTACATATAATCCAAAAGGTAATTTCTTTTTGTTTTCATGTAACAAACGAGCTACTTCTGCAATCATAAAACCACCAGCTCTATTATCAATTGCTCGGCAAACAAACTTATTTTTATTCAAGATATGAAACCTGTCAGGATAAGTGATAACACAGCCGACATGAACTCCCATTTTTTCCACTTCTTTTTTATTTTCAGCACCAACATCAATAGAGATATTATCAATCTTAGGAGTTTCTTCCTTTCCTGGAGTTCTTGTGTGTATAGCTGGCCAACCAAACACACCTTTTACAATTCCTTTTTTTGTGTGTATATCTACCCACTTTGAAGGAGCTATTTGATGATCACTTCCACCGTTTCGTATGACATAAATAAGTCCATTTTCAGTTATATAGTTTACATACCAAGAAATCTCATCAGAATGACCTTCAATAACAACCTTAAACTTAGCTTTAGGATTAATTACTCCAACAGCAGTTCCGTAAGTATCTGTTATAAATTCTTCAACATATGGTTTTAAATAATCTATCCATATTTTTTGACCTTCCCATTCATATCCAGTGGGAGAGGGGTTGTTTAAATATTTTTCTAAAAATTTAATGGAGTTGTTGTTGAGTATTTTTTTTGATGACATGTTAAATATTTTGAATCAAAAATACACAATAACTTAAATATAATGATGTAATTTTAAAAAATGAAAAATTTAATTTTTCTTGTCTTATTTTTTTTAAATATTGAGATTTATTCTCAAGATGAAGACCTTTTGTTTTTGATTGAGGGTGATTCAATCCCCTCAAGTTCAATTGGCTTAGATGAAATAACAGTTTTTCCTACGCTTTCATTTAAAAACTATAAGGAAAAATTAAATTATTATACAATACGACGAAAGACCCTTAAAGTATATCCCTATGCAATTCTAGCATCTTCCAGATTAGATAAATTAAATGAAAGACTTGTTATGATTAAAGGCAGATCAAGTAAAAAGAAATATACAAGACATGTAGAGAAGTATATTGAAAATGAACTGTCAGTTCAATTAAAAAAATTAACAAGATCAGAGGGGCAGATTTTAATAAAGTTAATTTACCGTGAAACAGGAAAAACAGTGTTCGATTTGGTAAAGGAATTAAGAAATGGCTTCAAAGCTCTCTCTTACAACTCTTTAGCAAAATTATTTGATATTTCTATAAAAACAGAATATAATCCTGAAAATATTAAAGAGGATGCAATAATTGAAGATGTTTTAAAACGAGCTTATGCCGATCATTCAATTATTTTAGACTTAAATTAGTTTTTTTTGTTCATTTCATATGAGTAAAACTAATCTTATTAACATTTATTTTATTTTTTTACAATAAAGTTTGTGGGATTAAAAAAGCAATGTATATTTGCATCCGCATTACAGAAGATGTATTGCATAAGTTCATTGAAAGTATTGAGATAGACAGCGTAACAATAATGTTTACATTATTAAATAGAATTAAGTAAGACCATTTTGAGTACAATTCCATTCAAATTTTAGTTGTTAAATTAATTTAAAGATTTACAATGAAGAGTTTGATCCTGGCTCAGGATGAACGCTAGCGGCAGGCCTAATACATGCAAGTCGAACGGTAACATTGGTGCTTGCACCAGATGACGAGTGGCGCACGGGTGCGTAACGCGTATGCAACCTACCTTT